>NZ_JASGBV010000024.1:0-24818 GCF_030053245.1 Stenotrophomonas sp. RS-48 | reverse complement strand
GGCCGGTGCCGCAGCGGCGGCCGGCGGCGCGTCCACGCGGGCGGCCTGCGCGGTCGATGCCGTGCTGGTCGCCGCCGGGCTGGTCGTGGCCGGTGCAGCCGTTGCCGGGCGTTCGCTCAGCGGGGCAGGCAGCGGACGGCTGGTCGCGGTCACCGGTGCCGTGCTGGCGACACTGGCCGTTGCGGTCGGTGCCGGCGTTGCGGGGACCGGTTTGCCTTCCAGCGCCGCCTGCGCGCGCTGCGCTTCGGCCTTGGCCCGGCGCTGTTCCTCGGCGCGGGTGCTGGCAGCCAGTTCGGCATCGGACATCTCCACTTCCTTGCCTGGCAGCAGGGTGTAGAAGTCGTACTGGGTCGCCGCCGGCTTCTCGGCTTCGGCCGGTTTCGGCGTGGCCGGTTGTGCGGCCGGCTGCGTGCCGACATCGCTGTCGGCATCGGCGACCGGCGCCGGCTGCGCGTTCGGGTTCGGCTGCGGACCGGCGCGCAGGAAGCCATCGCCCTCGCCCTTGAACAGATTCGGCGCCGCCAGGAACACCACGGCGGCGATGGCCACACCGGCGACCAGCCACACCCATCCCGGGGTGCCCTGGCTGCTGCTGTTGCGTCGTGCCTGGTTTTTGCCGCGTCGTGCTGCCATGTGTACTGCGTCTCCTGATGCTTACATTTTTTCCGGGGCGCTCACGCCCAGGAGGTCGAGGCCATTGGCCAGCACCTGACGCGCCGCGCAGGCCAGCGTCAGCTTGGCGTTGCGATCGTCGGCGTCGTCCACCAGCACCGGTGTCCCGTGATACCACGTGTGGAAGGCATGCGCCAATTCACGCAGGTACTGCGCCACCAGATGCGGCTCCAGCGCCACGCCGGCGGCTTCGACCACTTCCGGATAGCGCGAGATCTCGTTCATCAGCAGCAGCGAGGCGTCATCGGCCAGGCGCACGAGCTGACCCAGGCCACTGCCCTGGTCATAGGCCAGGCCCTTCTCCTGCGCCTGGCGGAGCAGGCTGCACACGCGGGCATGCGCGTACTGCACGTAGAACACCGGGTTGTCGTTGCTCTGCTGGCGGGCCAGATCGATGTCGAAGGTCAGCTGCGAATCGGGCTTGCGCGCGATCAGGAACCAGCGGGTCGCATCGCGTCCAGCTTCTTCGATCAGGTCGCGCAGGGTGAAGTAGCTGCCGGCACGCTTGGACAGCTTCACTTCCTCGCCGCCGCGCATGACGGTGACCATCTGATGCAGCACATACTCGGGCCAGCCCTGCGGGATGCCCACTTCCAGCGCCTGCAGGCCTGCACGCACGCGCGCCAGCGACCCATGGTGGTCGGCGCCCAGCTCGGTGATCGCGCGCTCGTAGCCGCGCTGCCATTTGGACAGGTGGTAGGCCACGTCCGGCACGAAGTAGGTGAAGGTGCCGTCGGACTTGCGCATCACGCGGTCCTTGTCGTCACCGAAGTCGGTGCTGCGCAGCCACAGTGCGCCGCCTTCCTCGTAGGTGTGGCCGGACGCCTGCAGCTTGGCCACGGTTTCGGCGACCTTGCCATCGGCGTACAGCGAGCTTTCCAGGAAGTAGATGTCGAAATCGACGCCGAACGCGGCCAGGTCCAGGTTCTGCTCGTTGCGCAGGTAGGCCACCGCGAAGCGGCGGATCGCCTGCATGTCGTGCGGATCCTTGGCGCCGACCACGAGGGTGCCTTCCAGGTCGACGCTGGCGCCGGCCATGTAGGCTCGCGCGACATCGGCGATGTACTCGCCGCGGTAGCCGCCTTCCGGCCAGCCCTCCTGGTCGGGGGCGATGCCCTGGACGCGGGCCTGCACCGACAGCGCCAGGTTCTCGATCTGCACGCCGGCGTCGTTGTAATAGAACTCACGCTTGGCGTTCCAGCCGTTGGCGTCGAGCACGCGGGCCACGCAGTCGCCGATCGCCGCAGCGCGGCCATGGCCGACGTGCAGCGGACCGGTCGGGTTGGCCGACACATACTCCACGCCCACCGTGCGGCCGTTGCCGGACAGGTTGCGCCCGTAGTCGTGGCCTTCCTTGATGACCGAGGCGGCTTCGCGCTGGTACGCGGCCGGAGCCAGATGGAAGTTGATGAAGCCGGGTCCGGCGATCTCGACCTTGCTGACGTCCTCGCTGCGCGGCAGCGCCTCGACCAGTGCCTGCGCCAGTGCGCGCGGGTTGCTGCGCGCGGCCTTGGCCAGCAGCATCGCGGCGTTGGTGGCGAAGTCGCCATGGTCACGGGTCTTCGGGCGCTCGACCACGAAGTCCGGCGGCAGGGAGTCGGCGGGCAGGGTGCCATTGGCGCGCAAGGCTTCGATGCCTTGGCTGATCAGGGCGCGGAGGAGATTTTTCACGAGGCCTGCTGTGAGAATGAGCGGCGGAATCGCCCATTTTAGCGCAGATGCCGGCGGCCACGCTGACCGTTGCCTGCCTGTGCGGTCCCCCCGGGGTCGGCCGGGGGGCCGGGGCTCAGCCGAACAGGCGGGCCTGGCGCTGGCCCAGCAGGCCACGTTCAGCAAACGAAACAGGGCGGCCTTCGCCCACTACGAAATGGTCGAGCAGGCGGATGTCGACCAGGGCAAGGGCCTGCTGCAGCTCCTCGGTGATGCGCGCGTCGGCCGGCGATGGCTCCGGGTCGCCGGACGGGTGGTTGTGGCTGATGATCACGGCGGCGGCATTGAGCTGCAGGGCGCGCCGCACGACCTCCCGTGGATAGACCGCCGCTGCGGTGAGGGTTCCGGCAAACAGTTCCTCGCACGCGATCAGCCGGTGGCGGTTGTCCAGGAACAGCACCAGGAACAGTTCGCGGGCCTGCCCGCGCAGACGGTGCTGCAGGTAGCGCCCCACCGCCCCGGGATTGTCGCCAACTGCTTCGCCGTGCTGCAGTTCGGCGGCCAGGTACCGGTGGGCCAGTTCCAGGCCGGCGGCCAGGGTGCAGCTGCGGGCCGGCCCCAGCCCGGGCAGCCGTGCCAGCTCGCCGGCAGGCCGGTCCAGCAGTACCCGCAGCGGACCGTGCGCGTGCAGCAGGTCGCGTGCGGTCTGCACGGCATCGCGGCCGCCGACCCCGGAGCCGAGGAACAGCGCCAGCAACTCCGCGTCGGACAGCATGGTGGGACCCCGCGCCAGCAGCTTCTCGCGGGGACGTTCCTGTTCAGGCCAGTCATGGATGGGCATGCCTGCATCATCGCCAGCGGCGCCCGGCGCTCCCATCGGCGCTTGCCGCCGATGACCGTCAGCCGATGCCTCAATCGCGCACGGTCTTCAGGTAGTCGAACAGTTCCTGGTTGCTCTGCAGTCCCAGCTTGCGCTTGGCCTCGGCCTTCTGCCGGCTGATCGTCTTCGGGCTGCGGCCGCAGCGGGCCGCGATGGCGTTGATGTTCAGGCCCTCGGCGAGCAGCTGCAGGACTTCCTGCTCGCGCGCGGAGAGCGAGACCGGTGTGCGCTGGAACAGCAGGTCGCGCGACTGCAGGTGATGACGCAGCTGCTGTGAGACGAAGACCTGGCCGGACATGGCTGCCGCGAGCGCCATCGGCAGTTCGGCAAAGCCGGCGCATTTGTCGACCAGGCCATCGATGCCTTCGCGCAGCAGCCTGTCCAGCAGTCCCGGGTGGCGCGCTCCGGTCAGCACCACCACCGGCAGGCCCGGATGACGCTCGCGCAGTGCGCCCAGCAGCGCAGGGCCGTCGGGGCCGGCGCCGGGCATGGACAGGTCGGTGAGGACGGCATGGCAGGTTTCACGCTGCAGCAGGTCGAGCAGCTGGGCACCGTCGGCCGCGCTGCCGGCCACCTGCATCTGGTGAGCCTCCAGCACGATACGGATGCCATGCAGTACAACCGGATGGTCGTCGGCGATGATGATGCGCGGTTGCACGCGGGATCCTCGGGGAAGCGGAGCGGCGCACCGGAGGTGGCCAGTACCGATTCTGCAAAGCCGACCCGGGCACGGGTATAGGAAAGTTCCGAATCATCGGCGGGTGAACCCGGGAACTGCGGTAGTGGAAGTTCCATCTGCTGATAGCTGCCAGCTATGTGCGCTGTGCATCGGGACATTACCGACCATCGGGTAAGCTAGCGCCCTCGTTTGCACAGGAATTCCAGGTGGCTGACTCCCCCAACGCATCCCCCGCGCCGGCCGGCGCGCTGGAAGGCCAGAAACTGCTGTTGTGTGTCGGCGGCGGGATTGCGGCTTACAAGGCCCTGGAACTGGTGCGGCGGCTGCGCGATGCCGGGGCGCTGGTGCAGGTGGCGATGACTGCCGGCGCCCAGCAGTTCGTGACCCCGCTCAGTTTCCAGGCCCTGTCCGGGCAGCCGACCCGCACTACGTTGTGGGACAGCGCCGCCGAACAGGCCATGGGCCACATCGAGCTGGCGCGCTGGGCCGACCGCATCGTGATCGCACCGGGCACCGCCGACCTGCTGGCGCGCCTGGCCCATGGTCACGCCGACGACCTGGTCAGCACGTTGTGCCTGGCCAGTACCGCGCCGCTGACCGTGTGTCCGGCGATGAACCATCGCATGTGGCTGCATCCGGCCACGCAGGCCAACGTCGCACTGCTGCGCCAGCGGGGCGCGCAGGTGATCGGACCGGTCGACGGGCCGTTGGCCGAGGGTGAGTCCGGCCCGGGGCGGCTGGCCGAGCCGGGTGACATCGTTGCCGCGCTGGCGGCCAACGGCAATGCCGTGGCGCCTGCCGCGCCCTCGGCAACCCGCGCGCTGCAGGGACTGCGTGTGCTGATCAGCGCCGGACCCACCTACGAGGACATCGACCCGGTGCGCTACGTCGGCAACCGCAGCAGCGGCAAGATGGGCTTCGCACTGGCCGCGGCCGCGGCGACGATGGGGGCGCAGGTGGTGCTGGTCAGTGGTCCCGTGCAGCTGCCGACGCCGGTTGGCGTGCAGCGCGTCGATGTGCGCTCGGCCGCACAGATGCGCGACGCCGTGCTCTCATCGCTGCCGGCCGACATCTATATCGGTGCCGCCGCCGTGTCCGACTACACCCCACGGCAGGTGGCGCCGCAGAAGCTGAAGAAGACCGCCGACAGCCAGTCACTGGTGATCGAACTGGTGCGTACCCCGGACATCCTGGCCGAGGTGGCCGCGCAGACGCAGTCGCTGAAGCTGGTGGTCGGTTTCGCCGCCGAAACCCACGACGTGGAGAAGTACGCGCGTGGCAAGCTGGTCGACAAACGCCTGGATCTGGTGATCGCCAACCAGGTCGGCATCAGTGGCGGTGGCTTCGAAAGTGACAACAACGCCGCCACGGCCTTCTGGCAGGATGGCGAACAGGTATTCCCGGCGACCTCCAAGCGCGAGCTGGCCGAACAACTGCTGGCGCTGATCGCGCGGAGACTTCAGGCATGACCCAGGTGATTTCATCGCAACCGTTGCGGGTCAAACTGCTCGATCCGCGCTTCGGCGACAGCTGGCCGCTGCCGGCGTATGCCACCGAGGCCAGTGCCGGCATGGACCTGCGCGCAGCGCTGGACACCGCGCTGACTTTGCAGCCGGGCGATACCGCGCTGGTTCCCAGTGGCCTGGCCATCCACATTGCCGATCCGCACCTGTGCGCGGTCATCCTGCCGCGTTCGGGCCTGGGCCATCGCCACGGCATCGTCCTCGGCAACGGCACCGGCCTCATCGACGCCGACTACCAGGGTCCGCTGCTGATCAGCGTCTGGAACCGGGGCCGCGAGGCCTTCACGATCGAGCCGGGTGACCGCATCGCGCAGCTGGTGGTGGTTCCGATTGCCCGCGTCAGCCTGCAGGTGGTGGATACTTTCACCGACAGCGTGCGGGGAACGGGTGGATTCGGCCATACCGGGGTGCGTTGACGGGGGACATCGATGAGCGGCATCGGGGAAAGGCAGCAGGGACGGTCGTTGGGGCGCAGCGCACCGCTGCTGGCAGTGCTGCTCGTGTTGCTGGCCGGCTGGTTCGGCTGGAGCGCCGTGCAGCAGTGGCGCCAGGAGGCAGGTGGCAAGGCGCTGGAAGAGGCGCGTGACCAGGCCGTGCAGGGCCTGCAACAGGCCGCCAGCGGCCAGTTGCAGCAGCTGCAGCAGCAGTTGAAGAACGAGCGTCTGCAGCAGGCGCTGCAGGCCGGCGATGCGTCCGCCGCTGCGCTGGCCCTGCGCGAGAGCTGGTCCGGCGTGGAGCGGGTGGAGGTGCTGGGCGCCGACCTGGCCGCTGCCTACGCCGATCCGGCCACCTTTGGCTATGCGCGCCTGGCCCTGCTGGAGCAGGCATTGGGCGAGGACCGGCCGAGCCTGCGGGTGGTCCGCGATGGGGGAGGCAACCGCCTCGGCCTGGCTGCGCCGGTGCAACTGGGCAGTCTGGGGCCGGCGGTCGTCTACGTCCGTCAGCCGCTGCTGCGCCTGACCGCGCCGCTGGATCAGATCCGCGCACCTGCCAGTGGTTTCCTCGGCCTGCGCCAGGGCACGCACGATCTGGTCACCCAGGGCGATTCCGGCCTGGCGCAGATCGCCGAGGCGCAGGCAAGGCCGATTGCCGGCACCCCGCTGCGGCTGGCAGCGGCCGTGCCCAACGTCGAACCCGGCCCGCTCGGTCTGGGCGCGCTGGCCAGCGGCATCGTCGCGCTGCTGCTGGCCTTCATCGCCGTGCTGCTGCTGGTCGGTCGCGACCGCCTGCCGAAGCGCCTGCCGCTGCCGCGGCGCACGTCCGCCGTCGAGGTGGATGAGGGCCCGACGCTGCGCGAGAGCCTGCAGATGGCGCCGCCACAGGCCGCCGAAGCTGCCGCCGACGCCACAGTGGCCCCTCCGCCGCCGGTCCCGGCGGAAGCGCTGGCAGCGGGCATCTTCCGGGCCTACGACATCCGCGGTGTGGTGGGCAGCGAACTGACGGCAAAGACCGCCGCGCTGATCGGCCAGGCCATCGGTACGGCTGCGCTGGAACAGGGCCTGCGCGAGGTGGTGATCGGCCGTGACGGGCGCCTGTCCGGCCCCGAGCTGGCAGCCGGCCTGGCCGAAGGCCTGCGCCGTGCCGGCTGCGCGGTCATCGACATCGGCCTGGCGCCCACGCCGGTCGTCTATTACGCCGCATTCCACCTGCGTACCGGCACCTGCGTGGCGGTGACCGGCAGCCACAATCCTCCCGAGTACAACGGCTTCAAGGTCGTCATCGGCGGCGAAACGCTGGCCGGCGATGCCATCACCGGCCTGTACCAGCGCATCGTCGAGGGTCGCCTTGTGCAGGCGGCCGAACCGGGTGACTACCAGCAGCGCGATGTCGGCGCCGATTACATCCAGCGGATCGCCGACGACGTGCAGCTCGACCGCCCGCTGAAGGTGGTGGCCGACGCCGGCAACGGGGTTGCCGGTGCGCTGGCCCCGCAGCTGCTGGAAGCGATCGGTGCCGAGGTGATTCCGCTTTACTGCGATGTTGATGGCACCTTCCCCAATCATCATCCCGACCCCAGCGAGCCGGACAACCTGCAGGACCTCGTACAGACGGTCAAACGCTTTGGCGCTGATCTCGGCGTGGCCTTCGACGGTGACGGCGACCGCCTGGGCGTGGTCACCGGCGAGGGCAGGATCATCTACGCCGACCGCCTGCTGATGCTGTTCGCCGCCGATGTGCTGATGCGCAATCCCGGGGCGATGGTGATCTACGACGTGAAGTGCACGGGCAAGCTGTCTGACCACGTGCTGCGCAACGGCGGCAGCCCGCTGATGTGGAAGACCGGGCACTCGCTGATGAAGGCGAAGATGCGCGAGACCGACGCCGAGCTGGCGGGCGAGATGAGCGGCCACTTCTTCTTCAAGGAACGCTGGTTCGGCTTCGATGACGGGCTGTACGCCGCCGCGCGCCTGCTGGAGATCCTGGCCCAGCGCGAGGAAACCCCGGATGAGGTGCTGTCCGGACTGCCGGAGATGGTGGCTACACCGGAGCTGAAGGTGCCGGTGTCCGAGGGCACGCCGCACGCCCTGGTGGCGATGCTGGTGGCGGCAGCGCAGTCGCCGGACAACCCGTATGTGGGTGGCCGCCTGTCGACCATCGACGGCCTGCGTGTGGATTTCCCCGACGGCTGGGGACTGGTGCGCGCCTCCAACACCACCCCGGTACTGGTGCTGCGCTTCGAGGGCGACGACGAGGCGGCGCTGGAGCGCATCCAGGCACTGTTCCGCAGCCAGCTGCAGCCGGTCGTCGGCGACACCCCGCTGGGGTTCTGATCGATCCGGGTGGGTGCCGACCGTTGGTCGGCACACCCTCACCCCTTGAACCGCAATCCGACGCCAGGTTCGGTGAACAGGTAGCGTGAATCCAGCGCCGAATCGCCCAGCTTGTGCCGCAGCTTGCCCACCAGGATGCGCAGGTAGTGCGTGTCGTGCTGGTGGGTGGGTCCCCAGATCTCCTGCAGGATCTGCGGCTGGGTGACCACCCGGCCGGCATTGCGCAGCAGCAGCGACAGCAGCGCGTACTCCTTGCGGGTCAGCGCCACCGGTTCGCCCGCGATCGCCACCTCCCGGCGCACCAGGTCCACATGCAGATGGCCGTCGTCGAATACCGGAGGCGTGCCATCGGTCGGCACGCTGCGTGTCCGCAACAGCGCGCGCACCCGCGCCATCAGTTCCTGCGTGCCGAAGGGCTTGGTCACATAGTCGTTGGCACCGTTGTCCAGCGCCCGCACCTTTTCCGCTTCTCCGGCACGCACGGTCAGCATGATGACCGGCACCTGGCTCCATTGCCGCAGCTGCTCCAGCACCTGGTGGCCCTCCATGTCCGGCAGACCGATATCCAGGATCACCAGGTCCATGTCCTCGCTGGCAGCCAGCTGCAGGCCTTCCTGGCCGGTCGCGGCCTGCCTGACCTGATAGCCCTGCGCCCGCAGGCTGATATCCAGGAAACGGCGGATCTGGGTCTCGTCATCGATCACCAGCACGCGCGGGGCCGGTACGCTCGCATCAATCGGGGTCGGGCTCATCGTGGGAGGCTGGCTTGAGCAGGGGCAGGGTGATGCGGATCAGGGTACCGCGACCGTCACGTCCCGGCAGCGCCTGCACGCTGCCGCCATGCGCGCCGATCATTCCCTGGCAGATGGTCAGGCCCAGACCGGTACCATGGCGGCCACGGTCGCCACGCTCGACGCTGTAGAACATGTCGAAGATGCGTGCCCGCTCTTCGTCGGGGATGCCGGGACCGGCATCGATCACGTCGATGCGCAGTTGGCCGTCCAGTTCGCGCGCCTGCACCTGTACCGCGGCATCGGCGGGGGAGAACTTGGCCGCGTTCTCCATGACATTGAATACCGCCTGCTCGACCAGCGCCGGATGCACCCAGATCGGCGCCAGGGTCGGCGGGATATCCAGTTCCAGCCTCACGTTGGGCTGGTAGCGCTGCAGCCGTCGCGCGGCCGACCCGATCAACTCGTCCACCCCGATCCAGTCGCGGTTGATCTTCAGGCCTTCGTGGCCCAGCCGGGTCATGTCCAGCAGGTTCTGGATGTAGCGGTCCAGCCGTTCGCCTTCGACCAGGATGGTGTCCAGCAGCGCGCGGCGGTCAGCCACGTCCATCGCCGTGCCATAACTGGCCAGGCTGTCGGCCGATCCGATCATCGCCGCCAGCGGCGAGCGCAGATCGTGCGATACCGAAGACAACAGAGCAGAGCGCAGGCGCTCGGTCTCGTTGCTGACGTGCGCCCGCTCCAACTCGGCCACCAGCCGCGTGCGCAATGCCGCCTGGGCAATGTCGTCCACCATCGCTTCGGCGAGTTGGCGCTGCTCGGGCAGCAGGCGTGCACCTGGCAGATACAGGCCGGCCACGCCGATTGCACGGTCCTCGCCATCAAGCAGGGGCAGGAACCACCATTGCGCGCCGGCCAGCGTATCGGTGAAACGCCCGCTGGGCTGGCCGTGGCGCAGTGCCCAGTCGGCGGCAGCCAGGTCGGTGTCGCCGGGCAGGGTGCGGCCGCCGGCGGTGGTGTCCACGCCGATCCGCAGCCATGCCGGCACGTCCATCGCCTGCTCCAGCGCATGGCGGCCGGCCAGTGCCACCTCGCCATCGCCGGCAGCGCTGGCCAGCTGTCGCCCCAGCTGCTGCCGCGCGCGCGCATGCCGGTTGGCGGCCCGCAGGGCGATCACCTGCATGCGCAGCCGTGATGCCAGGCGCCCGGCCACCAGTGCCGCTGCCAGGAACAGGAACACGGTGATCACGCCTTGGCGTGCGCCGATGGCGAAGGTGAAGCGTGGTGCGATGAACAGGAAGTTGTAGGCGAGGAAGCACAGGATCGCGGCCATGACCGCCACGCTGGCGCGGGTGCGGGCTGCGACCAGCACGACCGCCACGATGAACACCATCGACAGGTCGGCCATGCCCACCCAGCGTTCAACCAGCCACGCGACCAGGCAGGCCAGCGCGGTGGCGAGCAGGGCCTGCAGTGGTTCGTGGTTGATGCCGCGCGCCGGCGGCAACAGGCCTTCGCGGCGCGAACGCGCACGTGCCTGCGGCGTGCTGATGATGGTGATCTCGTAGTGCGCACCGCGCTGGATCAGCTGCTGGGTCAGGGTGCGGTTGAACATCCGTGCCAGCGGCCGCTCGCGGGTGCGGCCCAGCACCAGGGTCGAGACACCGTTGTGCGCGGCGTGGTCGAGCAGGGCATCGGCGATGCTGGAGCCATGCAGCAGTTCGGCATCGCCGCCCAGGCGACGTGCCAGCGCGAACGCCGCGTCGATCTCGCGTCGGGTCGCTTCGTCCTGGCGTCGTCCCTGCACCGTCACCACCGTCCACGGCGCATCGCGCCGTTCGGCAATGCGGCGCGCGACCCGCACCAGATACTCGCTCTGCCCGCCACCATCGATCGCCACCAGTACGCCGCGGCGCAGCGGCAGGTTGCCCTCGCCGCGTGCGGCACGGGTCTCGCGCAGGCTGCTGTCGACACGATCAGCGGCTTCCTGCATGGCCAGCTCGCGCAGTGCGGTCAGGTTGGCCGGCGAGAAGAACGACTGCAGTGCCTGTGCCGCCTGCTCCGGCACGTACACCTTGCCCTGCTGCAGGCGGGCGATCAGTTCGCGTGGCGGCAGGTCCACCAGCACGATGTCGTGCAGGCGGTCGAGCACACCGTCCGGCACGGTTTCGCTGACCCGCACCCCGGTGATGCGCATCACCACGTCATTGAGGCTTTCCAGGTGCTGGATGTTGACCGTGGTCCAGACATCGATGCCCGCATCCAGCAGCTCCATGACATCCTGCCAGCGTCGCTCGTGGCGGCTGCCCGGTGCATTGCGATGTGCCAGTTCGTCGACCAGCACCAGCGCCGGGCGCCGCGCCAGCACGGCATCCAGGTCCATTTCCTGCAGGGCGTGGCCGTGGTAGGCCACGTCCTTCAGCGGCAGCCGTGGCAGTCCTTCCAGCAACGCCTGGGTATCGGCACGGCCATGCGTCTCCACCAGCCCCACCACCAGGTCGACCCCCCGGCGCAGCTGTTCCTGCGCGCGGTTGAGCATCGTGTAGGTCTTGCCCACGCCCGGCGCCGCGCCGAGGAATACCGTCAGCTTGCCACCGGCTTCGCGTTGCAGGCCTTCCACCAGGGCGTCGGCCTGGCGGGTTCGCAGGTCAGTCATGGCGGCCATTGTGCGCGCAGCGGGTGCACGATCGCATCACGGCCTGGCGGCTGCGTGGTCCAGCGCGAAGTTCAGCGTCACCACGTTCACCCGCGGCTGGCCGAACAGACCCCATTGGCGTCCCTCGGTGTGGGCCTGCAGCAGCGCCTGCACACGTTCCACCGGCAGGCCCCGGGCACGCGCCACGCGGGCCACCTGCAACTGCGCCGCCGCCGGCGTCAGCTGCGGATCGAGCCCGCCGCCGGATTGGGTGACGAGGTCCGCCGGCACCTGGTCCGGTGCGACGCCTTCGCGCGCTGCGACCGCAGCCGTGCTTGCGGCGACGCGCTCGGTCAACGCAGGGTTGCTGCGTGCCAGGTTGGAGCCGGCCGCCGCCATCGGGTCATAGTTGGCGGCCGATGGCCGCGCCTGGAAGTAGCCATCGCCAGCGAACGGCTGCGCCAGCCACGCCGACGCACGCACTTGGCCGCTGCCATCGCGCAGCAGGCTGCCTTCGGCCTGCATCGGGTACGCCAGGCCGGCAAAACCGGTGGCGATGCCGGCGTAGACCGCACCGGCCAGCAGCAGGGTCGCCACACCCAGGCCGATCGCCGGGCGCCAGCTGGCGTCGTCCTGCAGGCGGGCCATGCGGGATGCGGCCTTGGCTTCGCGCGGAAGGGAAGAAGAAGTGGAAGCAGAGCGGTTCATGAGCCGGATACCAGGACAAGAAGGAGGTCGATCGCCTTGATCGCCGCGAACGGCAGCAGCACGCCACCCAGGCCGTACACCAGCATGTTCCGGCGCAGGAGCGCGGTGGCCGTGGCCGGGCGGAAGCGCACGCCCCGCAGAGCCAGCGGAATCAGAGCGGGAATCACCAGGGCGTTGAAGATCAGCGCGGCCAGCACCGCGTTGCGCGGACTGGACAGCTGCATCACGTTCAGCGCTGCCATCGCGGGTACCGCCGCGGCGAACAGCGCCGGCAGGATCGCGAAGTACTTGGAGACATCGTTGGCCAGCGAGAAGGTGGTCAGCGCCCCGCGGGTGATCAGCTGCTGCTTGCCTACTTCCACCACCGCCAGCAGCTTGGCCGGATCCGAATCCAGGTCGACCATGTTGCCTGCTTCCTTGGCGGCCTGCGTGCCGGAGTTCATGGCCAGCCCGATGTCGGCCTGGGCCAGCGCCGGCGCATCGTTGGTGCCATCGCCGACCATCGCCACCAGACGGCCCCCGGCCTGTTCCTGGCGGATGCGTGCCAGCTTGTCCTCGGGCCGGGCTTCGGCGATGTAGTCGTCGACGCCGGCTTCGGCAGCGATGGCGGCCGCGGTCAGCGGGTTGTCACCGGTGATCATCACCGTCCGGATGCCCATCGCCCGCAGCTGTGCGAACTTCTCGCGCATGCCGTGCTTGACCACGTCCGACAGTTCGATCACGCCCAGCACATGGCGACCTTCCGCCACCACCAGCGGCGTGGCGCCGTTGCGGGCGACCTGTTCGACGCGCCCGCCCAGCTCGGCCGGCACCACGCCTCCCTGCGCCTGCACATGGTTGCGGATCGCATCCAGCGCACCCTTGCGGATCTGCCGGCCATGGGCAAGGTCAACGCCGGACATGCGGGTCTGCGCACTGAAGGCCAGGTAGACGGCCTGCTCCGGCTCGGCGGTGGTGCACCCCTGCTCGCGTGCCAGGCGCACGATCGACTTGCCTTCCGGGGTCGGGTCGGCCAGCGAGGACAACAGGGCCGCGTCGCGCAGCTGGCTGGCGTCGATTCCCGCCAACGCATGGAAGTGGCTGGCCTGGCGGTCGCCGTAGGTGATGGTGCCGGTCTTGTCCAGCAGCAGCACATCGACGTCGCCGGCCACTTCCACCGCCTTGCCCGACTTGGCCAGCACGTTGGCCGCCAGGGCGCGGTTCATGCCGGCGATGCCGATGGCCGGCAGCAGTCCGCCGATGGTGGTCGGGATCAGGCAGACCAGCAGTGCGATCAGCAGCAGTGGATCGACCTGGACGCCGACATGGGCGCCGATGGCAGGCAATGTCGCCACCACCACCAGGAAGGTCAGCGTCATCGCCGCCAGCAGCAGGGTCAGGGCGACCTCGTTCGGTGTCTTCTGCCGGTTGGCGCCTTCCACCAGCGCGATCATCCGGTCCAGGAAGCTGTGGCCCGGCTCGGCGGTCACACGCACGACGATCTGGTCGGACAGCACCTTGGTACCGCCGATCACGCCGGAGCGATCGGTACCCGCTTCGCGCAGCACCGGTGCCGATTCGCCGGTTACCGCCGCTTCGTTGATGGTGGCCAGGCCCTGCACGATCTCGCCATCGGCTGGCACCAGCTCGCCGGCACTGACGATGACGTGGTCGCCCGGGCGCAGTTCGGCGGCCGGCACCTGCGTTTCTGCGGCTCCTGGCTGCGGGGCGGCCAGTCGGCGCGCCACCAGGTCCTGGCGGGCACGGCGCAACGATGCGGCCTGGCCCCGCCCGCGTGCTTCGGCGACAGCCTCGGCGAAGTTGCCGAACAATACGGTGACCAGCAGGATCGCGGTCACCGCCAGGCCGAAGCCCAGTGGAGCGTTGCCGGTCAGGGTGATGATCGCGGCGACGATCGTGCCGGCCATCACCACCGCCATCACCGGGCTGCGCACCAGATGCATCGGCGAGAGCTTGCGTACGGCGTCGACCAGTGCGCGGCGCAGGCCGGCCGCATCGAGCAGGGCAGGGCGTGACGCAAGCGGGTTACGGGTTGAGGTTGCGTGGCTACTCATGGGGGTGTCCTCAATGCAGTCCCAGGCTCAGGTGGTCGGCGATCGGGCCAAGCACCAGCGCCGGCATGAACTGCAGCACGGTCAGGATGACGATCACCGACACCAGGGTCAGGGCGAACGTCGGGGTTTCGATCTGCAGGCTGCCCGCTGATTCCGGTGCCTGCCGCTTGGCGGCGAGCTGGGCAGCAACCACCAGCGGAATCACCAGCAGCGGAAAGCGACCCAGCAGCAGCACCAGCGAACAGCTCAGGTTCCACCACGGCGTGGCATCACCCAGTCCCTCGAAGCCCGAACCGTTGTTGGCGTAGGCCGATACGTATTCGTAGAACACCTGGCTGATGCCGTGGAAGCCGGGATTGGAGGTGCCGGCCAGGCCGGGCACGGCCAGAGTGACCGCGGTGAACACCAGCAGGGTGATGGGCTGCAGCAGCACCAGCAGGGCCAGCAGGCGCACCTGCGGGGTCTCCAGCTTGCGACCGAACAGTTCCGGCGTCCGGCCCGTCATCAACCCCGCCAGGAACACGCCCAGCAACAGGTAGACGATGAACTGCTGCAGGCCGCAGCCGATGCCACCCCAGATCGCACTGACCAGCATGTTGACCAGGGCAATGCCACCGCTCAGCGGGGCCAGCGAATCGTGCATGCCGTTCACCGAGCCATTGGACACCTGCGTCGTCACCGCCGCCCACAACGCGGTGCCGTCGGCGCCGAAACGTACTTCCTTGCCCTCCATCAGCAGGGGCGTGGCCGCACTGGCACTGTGGCCTTCGCTCCACACCATGGCGCCGGTGGACAGCAGCGACATTCCCAGCATGCAGACGAACACCAGCGCGCCGAAGCGACGTCGCCCGGTGAATGCCCCGATCATGAAGATCACCGCCATCGGTACCAGCAGGATGCCGATCACTTCGAGAAGGTTCGAAACCGGCGTCGGATTCTCCAGCGGGAAGCTGCTGTTCGGGCCATACCAGCCGCCGCCGTTGGCGCCCAGCTGCTTGGCGGCGACCATCGCCGCGACCGGACCCAGCGGCAGCTTCTGCGTCGTCATGCCGGCGGAGGCATCGATCGGCGTAGCCTGCGGCCCCGCCGCCAGCGTCGACGGCACGCCCTGGCTGGTCAGCAGCAGTGTCCACAGCAGGCACAGCGGCAACAGGACGCGCACGCACAGGCGCACCACGTCGGTGTAGTAGTTGCCCACTGCGACCTGGCGGTCATCGTCGGCGCTGCCTGTGGCCGACTGCGGCGCCGGCGCGAACAGCGCGCGCAGTGTGGCCACCGCCAGCGCCAGGCCCATCATCGGGGTCACCACCTGCAGACCAGTGATCCCGGTCATCTGCGAGAGGTAGGACAGCTGCGCCTGGCCCGAATAGTGCTGCTGGTTGGTGTTGGTCAGGAACGAGATCATCGTGTGCAGCGCGGTGTCCCAGCGCATGTTCGGGATCTGGTCCGGATTCAGCGGCAACCACGCCTGGGTCATGAACACCGCCAGGGTCAGCACCGCCACCACCCCATTGCTGAGCAGGAATGCCAGCACGTAGCCACGCCAGGACATCGAGCGTGCGGGATCGACGCCGAAGACCTTGTACAGCGGCGTTTCGATCCAACGGAACAGCACGTCGACCTTCATCGGCGTGCCCCGCATCACGCGCGCCAGGTACAGTCCCAGCGGCCATGCCAGCGCGACGCTGGCAGCAAGAATGACAAGAATTTCAATCATGGCCGGCTCCGCTCAGAACGACTCGGGCCGCAGCACGACATACAGAAGATAGGCGGCGGCGATCAGCACCAGCACGCCACACACCAACGACAGCCAGGGGGACATGGGAATTGCGTCCTGGTGGAACCCCTCCACCTCAGGCCGTCATGGTCGGCCTGCGCCCCGTAAACGCACTACCCGGCGGACCGGGCCGGCGCGTAAAGACTGCATAAATTCCGCGCGTCAGGCCGTAACCTGGCCACGGGTAGCGCCGGGCCATGCCCGGCGGCAGGCGCGTTTTCAGCCAGCCGGGGCAGCCGGCGCCAGGCCCTTCAGCTCGCGATAGCGCTGCAGGGTGCTTTCGATCTCCGCCTTCAACGCCTGCTGCTGCTGCAGGAAGCCGGACTGCAGGCGCTGCTGCGACTGCAGCTGTACGTGCCGCTGGCGGATCGCTTCGGCCTGCGGGTCGCCCACCTTGGCGCCCGCCAGCTCGCGGTCGCCGGCCGCCGACAGCAGCGCGACCAGCGATTCACGCAGGCTGGCCACGTTGTACTGGGCGGTCTTGAGGTTGTTGTCGAGCACTTCCTGGCGCTCGGCGAACACCCGCCGCAGGTCGTCTTCGCTGCCGTAGGTGGTCAGCATCGCCTGCTCGGTGCGCTGGCGGGTCTGCTCGGCCATCCGGTCCAGCTGCTGCTGTGCCGCCGCGGTACTGGCGGCGGCACGTTCTTCGTCGGTCAGCGCGCGCTGCACCTGCGCATTGCGCAGCCCACTGCGGGCATTGAACTCGTCGCGCGCGTGGTTGACCGCATCGGCAGGAAGCGCATCGGTGCAGATCCGCTCCTGGCCCTCGTTCCAGCAGTACAGCTTCTTCTCGACCTTGTCGCCGCCCCGCGACTGCCCCGCCACGATGAACGGCAGGGCCAGCAGCAGGCCGGCGAAGAGAACAGCAGGAATTCGGGACATGCGACCTTCCCCCTGGCGGTCAGCGTGTGGAGCGGACGCCGTACTGGGCCCGATAGGCTTCCAGCGGCTGCCGGTAGCCGACAAGTTCCGGGTTTCCCGAGGCGAAATCAAGCAGGTCGCCCAGCGAAGCCACTGCGATCACCGGGATGCCGGCTTCCTCGGCCACTGCCTGCGCCGCGGAGCGGCGATCGGCTTCCGAAGCGATCTCCTGGCGATCCAGAGCGACCACAATGCCGGCCGGAGTGCCGCCTGCCGCGCGGATGATGGCCAGCGCTTCGCGGATCGCAGTACCCGCAGTGATCACGTCATCGACGATCAGCACGCGCTTGCCATTCATGTCGGCGCCGATCAGCTGGCCGCCTTCGCCATGGTCCTTGGCTTCCTTGCGGTTGAACGACAGCGGCAGGTCGCGGCCACGCTGGGCCAGCTCGCAGGCCATTGCCGTGGCCAGCGGAATGCCCTTGTAGGCCGGGCCGAACACCACGTCGTACTTGACCCCGCTGGCGTCGATGGCATCGGCATAACAGGCGCCGAGCTGGGACAGCAGCGAGCCGGAGTCGAAGCGACCGGCGTTGAAGAAATAGGGGCTCAGCCGGCCGGACTTGAGGGTGAACTGGCCGAAGCGCAGGGCGTCGGCGGTCAGGGCCAGCTGCAGGAAACGGTGACGGTGGTCGCTCATCAAAACTCGATTCATCTTCATTTGGAGCACAAATCCTAATGCAGCCGGGCCTTCCGCGCTCGTCGGCGCTCTTCCGGGGGGCCGTCCGGCCGCGTCCGCCGGACTGCGCAGCCCAGCAGCCAACCGGTATGCTTGCCCGGTTTCCCGCCGTAGGTCCCCCGCATGCGCATCATCAGTTTCAACGCCAATGGCATCCGTTCCGCCGCGACCAAAGGCTTCCTCGACTGGTTCCGCGCCCAGGACGCCGACGTCCTGTGCCTCCAGGAGACCAAGGCCCAGGAAGACCAGCTGACCGACCCGATGTTCCGGCCCGACGGACACCATTGCTTCTACCGCGATGCCATCACCAAGAAGGGCTACAGCGGCGTGGCGATCTACAGCAGGCGGGAACCGGACCAGGTCATCACCTCGCTGGGCTGGGCGCCGTTCGACGATGAGGGGCGCTATATCGAGGCGCGCTTCGGCAACCTCAGCGTGGTGTCCTTCTACATTCCGTCCGGCAGCTCCGGCGACCTGCGCCAGGGATTCAAGTTCGAAGTGATGGAGTGGCTGCGGCCGATCCTGGAGGAGTGGGCGCGCAGCGGTCGCGACTACGTGCTGTGTGGCGACTGGAACATCGTGCGGTCGGCGCTGGACATCAGGAACTGGAAGTCCAACCAGAAGAATTCCGGCTGTCTGCCCGAAGAGCGCGACTGGCTCAACGCGCTGTGCGCTGATCATGGCCAGGCCACCGACGTGGCGGCCGGTCGTGGCTGGGCCGATGCGTATCGCCTGCTCAATCCCACCGGGGAGGACTACACCTGGTGGAGCAACCGCGGGGCGGCCCGCGCCAACAACGTGGGATGGCGCATCGACTACCAGTTCATCACGCCGGGCCTGCGCGACAAACTGCGTGGCTGCTCGATCTACCGCGAAGAGCGCTTCTCCGACCACGCCCCGTTCACCGTGGACTACGACCTGTGAGCGAGGCGGCCAGGCCGGTCAGCTACAAAGGCTGGGCAGGAATCAAGCGCGCCTTCGGTACACCGTCGGCGCTGACCATGGCCATGCTGGGTTTCGGCAGTGGCCTGCCGTTCCTGCTGATCGCGTCGCAGACCTTGTCCACGCGCCTGCGCGATGTGGGGCTGGACCTGGGCAGCATCGGCCTGATCAGCCTGGCCAGTTTCTTCTACCTGCTCAAGTTCCTGTGGGCACCGCTGCTGGATCGGTATGCCTTCCCGTTGCTGGGCCGGCTCGGCCGTCGTCGCTCCTGGCTGTTGGTATCGCAGGTCATGGTGCTGGTCGGACTGATCGCGCTGGCCTTCGTGCGCCCCGAACAGGGCGTCTGGCCCCTGGTGATGTGGGTGCTGGCGGCGTCCTTTGCCGGCGCCACCCAGGATTCGGCCGTGGATGCCTACCGTATCGAGATCGCGCCGCAGACCGCTCAGGCCGCGCTGGCGGCCACCTACACGTTGGGTTACCGGATCGGCCTGATCCTGGCCGGTGCCGGCGCGCTGTATCTGGCCCAGTTTGAAGGCTGGGTCATCGCGTATCTGGCAATGGCCGCCCTGATGCTGCTGCCGATCATCACCACGCTGCTGTGCGCCGAACCGGAGCGTCCCGCCACCGCCGTGCAGCGCCGCATCGATGTCGCCGAAGCCTTCGTCCAGCCGATCACAAGTTTCTTCAGCCGCAACGGCGCGGCATTGGCGCTGGTGTTGCTGGCCTTTGTCGGCCTGTTCAAGTTCCCTGACCAGGTGATCGGGGTGATGGCGGGGCCGTTCTACCTCGATTCCGGCTTCGACAAGGCCGACATCGCCACGGTCTCCAAACTGTTCGGGGTGTGGATGGGCATCGGCGGTGCCTTCCTGGGAGGCATCGCGGTGGCCGCGTTTGGCTTCCGGCGCATGCTGCTGGTGGCGGCACTGGGCGTGGCGCTGTCCAATCTGGCCTTCCTGCTGATGGCGCACAACCCGGGCAAGCTGTGGGCGTTCTATGCCGCCCTCAGTGCCGACAACCTGTTCCAGGGCTTTGCAGGCACCGTGCTGGTCGCCTTCATGTCGTCGTTGACGGACCGCAACTTCACCGCGACCCAGTATGCGCTGCTGGTCTCGCTGGCCAACCTGCCCGGCAAGTTCGTCGGCGGTGTGTCGGGCTACATCGTCGAGGCCACCTCCTACAGCACGTTCTTCATCCTCAGCTCGGTCACCGTGGTGCCGACCCTGCTGCTGCTTGTCTGGCTGTGGCCGCGCATCGTCGACCGCGGGCCACCGCCGGCCGCCTGATTGCCTGCCCGCCCGGTCTGCGGGATCATCGCCCCCGACGCGCCGAGGGGGCGGTGCCCTGCGAACGGGGAAGTGAGCATGGCTGATGTTGTGCTGCGGGACCTGGACCCGCTGCTGCTGGAACGCATCCGGCGGGTCGCGGTTGCCCGTGGCTGGAGCCACGAACAGACCTGTGCGGCGTTGCTGGAACAAGGGTTGTTCAGCAGCGAGCTGGAGGTCCGTTCCGGTTTTGGCGATACCGAGGTCGATGCGCTCGCTGCGGCCATCATCGCGCTGCAGGCGCTGCCGGCCGGGCAGGGCTTCGATTGATCTGATGCCTCACCGCCGGGCATGGCCCGGCGCTACCAGTTGGTCGCCGAAGGGCGCGCGCCGGGCCACGCGCGGCGGAGGGGCCGAAGGGGTAGCGCCGGGCCATACCCGGCGGAGGATGCCGAAGGGGGTAGCGCCGGGCCATGCCCGGCGGAGGATGCCGAAGGGGGGAGCGCCGGGCCATGCCCGGCGGAGGGGGCCGCCTCACGCCAGATGGATCGCGCCGAGAATCCGCGGTCCCTTTGCGCCGGTGACACTCGGCAGGTTACCCGCCAGCCCGTCCATCGTCCGCTGCGCCAGCCAGGCGAAGCCCATGGCTTCCACGTACTCCGGGTCCAACCCATGCACGGCGCTGGATTCCACCTGCAGCGCCGGCAGCCGTTCGGCCAGCCGTTTCATCAACTGCCGGTTGTGCACGCCGCCGCCACAGACCAGCAGGCGGCGTGTCTGCGGCTGCTGCGCCAGCAGCGCATCGGCCACGGTCGCCACGGTCAGCTCAAGCAGGGTCGCCTGCACATCGGCAGCGGCGTACTGGCCTTCACCCATGTGCGCCTCCGCCCACGCCAGATGGAACTGTTCGCGACCGGTACTCTTCGGCGGGGGCAGGTCGAACCAGGGGTCCGCACGCCAGCCCGCCAGCAGGGGGCCATCCACCACACCGCTGGCGGCATAGGCGCCTTCGGCATCGAAGGTGCGTCCGGTGTGGCGCTGGCACCAGGCATCCATCAGCGCATTGGCTGGACCGGTGTCGAAGCCGCGTACGGCACCCTCCCGCGGGATCAGGGTCAGATTGGCGATGCCGCCCAGGTTGAGCACGGCCCGGTCCTCGTCGGCCGTGCCCAGCATGCCGAGGTGGAAGGCCGGCATCAGCGGTGCGCCATGACCGCCGGCAGCCACGTCGCGGCGACGGAAATCGCACACCGTGGTGATCCCGGTCAGCTCGGCGATGCGGTTGCCGTCGCCCAGCTGCACGGTGAAGGCCGGATCGGCCAGCGGCCGGTGGCGCACGGTCTGTCCATGCGAGCCGATCGCCCGCACCCGGGTGCGGTCCACGCCGGATTCGTCCAGCAACTGGTTGGCGGCCTCGGCGAAGGCGATCGCGATCCGCGCGTCGAGTTCGCCAAGCTCCTCCAGCGACGCCAGCGGCCCCCCTTCGCCCAGCGCCACCAGCCGCGCGCGCAGCAGGGGCTCCCAGCGCGCCGTCAGGCCATGCACGAAGCGGCAGCCGCCCTCGTCGGGAAACTGCACCAGTGCGGCATCGATACCGTCGGCGCTGGTGCCTGACATCAGGCCCAGGTACAGGGGAGTGTTGGCGTCGACAGGTGTGCTCATGGCGCGCAAAAAAAAAGGACGCGGCAAGCTTGGGCTGCCGCGTCCTTGTTCGTCAACGCAGGTCTCAGCCGCGCTTGCGCCCGCGGGTCTGCGTGTCCTTGGCGCTGGCCACCTCTGTGGCCGCCTCGTCCCGACCGGTCGGCGCCGGGCTGGCGTCGGCGTAGATCAGCTTCTCCATGCCCTGGATGCGCGCCATCGCCGGCGCGGTCTGGGCGCGGAAGGCGGCCAGCTCGGCGCCCTTGAGCGGCTCCGGCGGCGGCATGGTCACCGTCAGCGGGTTGCGGTGCACGCCGTTGACGCGGAATTCGTAGTGCAGGTGCGGGCCGGTGGCCAGGCCGGTCGAGCCGACGTAGCCGATCACCGTGCCCTGCGCCACGCGCTGGCCGGTGCGGATGTTCGCAAAGCGCGACATGTGCCCGTACAGGGTGGTGTGGCCACGACCGTGGTCGAGGATCACCACATTGCCGTAGCCGCGTTGCACGCCGGCGAACTGCACGCGCGCATCGCCGGCCGCCATGATCGGCGTGCCGGTGCGGGCGGCGTAGTCCACGCCCTTGTGCATGCGCATCTTGCCCAGCACCGGGTGCTTGCGCGCGCCGAAGGTCGAGCTCAGGCGCGCGAACGGGATCGGCATGCGGATGAAGCTCTTCTTCAGCGAGCGCCCATTGATGTCGTAGTACTCGGACTTGCCGTTGCGTTCGAAGCGGAAGCCCGAATAGGTCTTGCCGCCGGTGGTGAAGGTCGCTGCCAGGATCTTGCTGGTATCGACCTTTTCGCCCTCGCGCCAGGTCTCATCCATCACCACGCTGAAGCGGTCGCCCGGCTGCAGGTCCTTGGAGAAGTCGATGTCGTACTTGAAGATGTCGTCGGTCATGGTGGCGATCGCCGACGGTGACAGCCCGGCCCGGCGCGCTGCGGCATACAGCGAACTGGTGATCTCACCACTGGTGACCACCGTGCGCGTGGAGGTCTCGCGCTTGGTCACGGTTTCCTTGATGTTGTCGCCGGCCAGGCTCAGCTCGACCCGGTTCTCGCCGTCGCGGTCGAAGCGGATGCTGCGCAGGTCGCCGGACAGCGGCATGTCGAAGGCGATCTCGGCGCCCGGACGCAGCTTCGTCAGCGATTCGCGGGCACCGGGGTGGTCCAGTACGCGGTGCAGGGTGGTCGCCGGAATGCCGGCCTGGTCGAACAGCTCGCTGAGGGTCTGGCCACGCTGTACGCGCAGGACCTGCCAGCTGTCACCGGGCACCTGCTGCTGGCGGGCCAGCGACAGCGGCGGCAAGGGCAGGGCCAGGCTGGTGTGGCTGTCGGCGTAGGGGGCGTCGATGGTGTGCGAGAAACCGGGGACGATCGTGGCGACCAGCGCACCGATGGTCGCGAACAGGCTGGCATGCATCCAGTGACGCCGGGTCCAGCGCTCATTGAAGGCGGCGGGAAGATGTTGCCTGAGCTTCCGATGCAGGGCGTTGTCGTGCAGGACGTGAAGGCGTTCCTGGAAGCGCTGCTTGCGTGCGCGCCCTTGTTCGGAGTTGTGCATCGGCGGTTTTTCCTGGCTGGCCCGCGAGCGCGGGCCTGAACGCCGGTTACCATAGACACCTGAGAAAAGCGCGTCAAACCCTTGTGCCCATTGGCTTTTGTGAAGCCAATCGGGTTAACTTGGCTTTAACACCCCCACACAAGAATCGGCGTTGCCGGGAGTAGTCACGTGTCCTCGATTGAAGAAGCCCTTTCCCTGATCGGCCGTGGTGCCGACGAGATCCTCAAGCTCGAGGATCTGCGTGCGCGCCTGCAGGAAGGCCGTCCGCTGCGGATCAAGGCTGGCTTCGACCCCACCGCGCCGGACCTGCATCTGGGTCATACGGTGCTGCTGAACAAGATGCGCCAGTTCCAGGACCTCGGTCATCAGGTCATCTTCCTGATCGGCGACTTCACCGGCATGATCGGCGACCCTTCGGGCAAGAGCCTGACCCGCAAGCCGCTCAGCCGCGAGGATGTGCTGGCCAATGCCCGCACCTACGAGGAACAGGTGTTCAAGGTGCTGGACCGCAGCCGTACCGAAGTCCGCTTCAATTCGGAGTGGTTCGGCAGCATGGGGGCGGCCGACATGATCCGCCTGGCCGGCCAGCACACCGTGGCACGCATGCTCGAGCGCGACGATTTCGCCAAGCGCTACGCCGCACAGCAGTCCATCGCCATCCACGAGTTCCTGTACCCGCTGGTGCAGGGCTACGACTCGGTCGCCCTGGAGGCGGACGTCGAACTGGGCGGTACCGACCAGAAGTTCAACCTGCTGATGGGTCGTGGCCTGCAGGAACACCACGGGCAGAAGCCCCAGGTGGTGTTGACCATGCCGCTGCTGGAAGGTCTGGATGGCGTCAACAAGATGTCCAAGTCGCTGGGCAACTACATCGGCATCAGCGAGCCGGCCATCGACATCGTCACCAAGACCATGAAGGTGGACGATGCCCTGATGTGGCGCTGGATCGAACTGCTGTCCTTCGATATCAGCCAGACCGAGGCCGCGCAGCTGCGGGAGCAGGTGGCCAGCGGCGGTCTCAACCCGCGCGTGGTGAAGCTGCGCCTGGCGCGGGAGCTGGCAAGCCGCTTCCACGACGCCGCAGCCGCCGAGCAGGCCATTGCCGGCTGGGAAGCGGCGGTGACCGGACAGGGCGACATCACCCAGTTGCCGCTGCAGGACGTGGCGATTCCGGCCGAAGGCCTGCGCATCGCGGCGCTGCTGACCGCTGCCGGGCTGACCCCGAGCAACTCCGAAGCCAACCGCAAGCTCAAGGAGCGCGCCGTCAAGGTGGATGGCGAGGTCGTGGAAGATGGTCAGCAGGTGCTGCAGCCGGGCTTCGAAGGCCTGCTGCAGGTCGGCAAGCGCACATTCGCCCGTGTGCGCCTGATCGCGGCCTGAGACCTGTCGGACAAGCGCCGGGCACGCGCCCGGCCGCTCGTGGCGCCGTTCATCGGGCGCCTGTCGGATGAACGGTGCCAACATCCGATGAAAAAAGTCGCCACACCCCCTTCACAAATGGGGCGAACAGGGACATACTTTCCCTCCCCCGTCGCAGGGGCCGCCAACAAGGGGCTTGAGCGACACAAGGGCGCCCACCACCCCGAACGAGATGATCGAACGAAGGTGTTGACGGACTGAAAAAGTCTGGCATAATGGGCGGCTCGCTACGAAGGAAACTTCGCGGCACACGGGAACGGCGCTGAGGCCACTTCCCCGGATCTTTGAAAGTATGCGCAGGTATCTTGTGAAGGCG
>NZ_JASGBV010000023.1:0-40702 GCF_030053245.1 Stenotrophomonas sp. RS-48 | reverse complement strand
CGATCGGCTGGTGCCGTTGGCCGACCTGGTCGGTCTGGTCGAGGGGCTGGGTCCGCGCGGCAGCCTGCGCGTGCTGCGCTCCCCATACGGCCACGACGCCTTCCTCAAAGAAACCGATCGCATCGACGCGATCCTCGCTACCGCCTTCCGCACTTCTGGAGAGACCGCATGAGCCTGCACGCCGCCGAGCCGTCCTGTTGTCGCACCACTGCCGCCGTCCGCGCCGGCATCGATCGTGACACCGCCCATGGCGCGGTCACTCCACCGATCGTGCTGTCGTCGAACTTCAGCTTCGAAGGCTTCGGCAACAAGCGCCAGTACGACTACACGCGCAGTGGCAACCCGACGCGCGACCTGCTGGGCGAAGCACTGGCCGAACTGGAAGGCGGAGCCGGTGGCGTGGTCACCGCTACCGGCATGGGCGCCATCAACCTGGTGCTGAATGCCCTGCTGCAGCCGGGCGACACGCTGGTGGTACCGCACGATGCCTACGGCGGCAGCTGGCGCCTGTTCAACGCGTTGGCGAAGAAGGGGCATTTCGAACTGGTCACCGCCGACCTCACCGACCCGCGCACGCTGGCGCAGGCCCTGGCCACCCAGCCACGGCTGGTGCTGGTGGAAACCCCGTCCAACCCGCTGCTGCGCATCACCGACCTGCGCTTCGTCATCGAGGCGGCGCACAAGGCCGGGGCGCTGGTGGCGGTCGACAATACGTTCCTGTCGCCGGCGCTGCAGCAGCCGCTCTCCTTCGGTGCCGACCTGGTGCTGCATTCGACCACCAAGTACATCAACGGCCACAGCGATGTCGTCGGCGGTGCGGTGATCGCACGTGATCCCGCGCTGCACGAACAGCTGGTGTGGTGGGGCAACGCACTCGGGCTGACCGGCTCTCCCTTCGATGCTTTCCTGACTCTGCGCGGCCTGCGCACGCTGGATGCACGCCTGCGTGTGCACCAGGAGAACACGGCCTCGATCGTCGCGCTGCTGGACGCGCACCCCGCCGTGGCCCGGGTGTATTACCCCGGCCTGGCCGACCATCCCGGTCATGCCATCGCCGCACGCCAGCAGAGCGGCTTCGGCGCGATGCTGTCGTTCGAGCTGGCCGACTGCGCCGGCGAGGATCCGCACGCTGCCGTGCGCGCGTTTGTCGATGGACTGCGCTGCTTCACCCTGGCCGAATCGCTGGGCGGCGTGGAAAGCCTGGTCGCGCATCCGGCGACCATGACCCACGCAGCGATGAGTGTTGAGGCGCGTGCTGCCGCCGGCATCAGCGAAGGGCTGCTGCGCCTGTCGGTCGGCATCGAGGCCGAGCGCGACCTGCTGGCCGATCTGGGTGCGGCGCTGGCCCGCGCCGAAGCGGTGATCGACGCTGCCGCACGTCGCAAACAGGTGGTGGACGCATGAGCGCGCTGGCTGCCGAGATTCCGGCGCTGGGCGGCGGTCGCCTGGCACTGCTGGGCACCGGGACGGTGGGCTCTGCATTCGTGCAGCGCTACCAGGCCCTGCAGGCGCGCGGCCTGGAACTGCCCAGCGTGCAGTGGCTGGCCAACTCGCGCACTGCGCTGGCCATCGACCGCGATCTGGCCCTGCCGCTGGAACTTGCGCGGCGCGCACCGCGTGGCGGCCAGAGCGCGCCACCGTGGGCCGGTGCCGAAGGGCTGGAGCGTGGCGATGTGGTGGTTGATGCCACCGCCAGCGAAGACGTGGCCGCCCGCCATGCGCAGTGGCTGGCGCGCGGGGTGCATGTAGTGACGGCCAACAAGCTGGGCCGGGGCGGGCAGCTGTCACGCGCGAAGGCCATCGCCGAGAGCTGCGCCGACAGCGGCGCCCGGTACGGCGACAGTGCCACCGTGGGGGCGGGACTGCCGCTGTTGAGCAGCCTGCGCGCGCTGGTGGCCGGGGGGGATCACATCCACGCGATCGAGGGGGTGTTGTCCGGTTCCCTGGCCTGGTTGTTCCATCGCTATGACCGCCGTTCGCCGTTCTCGGCTGCAGTGCGCGAGGCGCTGGCCGCGGGTTACACCGAACCGGATCCGCGCCTGGATCTGTCCGGCGAGGATGTGCGGCGCAAGCTGCTGATTCTGGCGCGCAGCAGCGGACTGGCGCTGGATGCCGCACAGGTGCACGTGGATTCACTGGTGCCTTCGGCGTTGGCTGCGCTGCCGCTGGACGACGCATTGGCCGAACTGGAGCAGCTGGACGCACCGCTGCAGGCGCGCTGGCAGCAGGCGACGGACAGCGGCCGTGTTCTGCGCTTCGTCGGCCGGGTCGACGCTGACGGCGCACAGGTGGGGCTGCGTGAACTGCCGGCCGATCATCCACTGGCGCAGGGGGCGGGCACCGACAACCGCGTCGCGATCCACAGCGACCGCTATCGCACCCAGCCGTTGCTGATCCAGGGACCGGGAGCGGGCGCGGAAGTCACTGCTGCCGCACTGCTGGATGACGTACTGCGCATCGTGGGATGAGCAGGGTCCCGCTGCGCCCGCCGGGCATGGCCCGGCGCTACCTGCAATGTCGTGTCCGTCCCGGTAGTGCCGGGCCATGCCCGGCGGATACGCAGTTTCAGCGCCCTTTCAACACCTTCAGCAGCGCGGCATTGAACTGCCTGGGGTCCTGTACCTGCGGCGAATGGCCCAGTTCGGCGAATTCGACCAGCGTCGCGCCGGCAATCGCCGCAGCGGCCGATTTGCCCAGCGCCGGATAGTTGCCCAACCGTGCCTTCACTTCTGCCGGTGCCAGGTCACGACCGATCGCGGTGCGGTCCTTCTGGCCGATGAACAGCGCGGTCGGCACCTTCAGATTCTTCAGCTCGTATACCACCGGCTGGTTGAACACCATGTCCGAGGCAAGTGCCTGGCTCCAGGCCACCGCCTGCCTGCCGTCGCCCTCGTACATGCCCGCTTGCATGCGTGCCCAGGTTTCATAGGCAGGCTTCCAGGTGCCGTCGTAGTACACGTCCATCTGGTAGCGGCGGATGCTCTCGTAACTGGTTTTCAGCTCGCCGGCATACCAGGCATCGACGCTCCGCCACGGCACGCCCAGTGCCTTCCAGTCCTCCAGGCCGATCGGATTGACCAGCGACAGGCTGCGCAGGTCCTGCGGATAGGTCAGTGCATAGCGCACCGCCAGCATGCCCCCCATCGAATGGCCGACCAGGTGCACGGGCAGGCCGCCGAGCTGCAGCTGCTGCAGCAGTGCATGGGTGTTGGCGGCGAGCTGGCCGAATGAATACTGGTAGCGCTCGGGCTTGCTGGATTTGCAGAAGCCCACCTGGTCAGGTGCGATCACGCGGTAACCGGCGGCGAGCAGGGGAGGGATGGTTTCCTTCCAGGTCGCCGCGCAGAAATTCTTGCCATGCAGGAGCACCACCACGCCGATCGGCGCGGTCGTCGGCGCGATGTCCAGATAGGCCATCTGCAGCGGTTGCTGCTGCGATTCCAGGGTGAAGGTCTGTACCGGATGGCCGTAATCGAAGCCCTCCAGCCGCGGCCCATAGGCGGGAGCGGCAGCGGCGGTGAGGGGCAGGCAGGCCAGCAGTGCGGCGGCGATCACGCGCATGGGACATTCCGTGACAGGGGACGCCCGAGCCTAACCGGAATGCGGTGACGGTGTCGTCCGGCAGATGCCCGTCATCAGCACTCGATGACATTCACCGCGAGGCCGCCGCGGCTGGTTTCCTTGTACTTGTCCTGCATGTCGCGGCCGGTGTCGCGCATGGTCTTGATGACCTTGTCCAGCGACACCTTGTGCTTGCCATCGCCGCGCATCGCCATGCGCGAGGCATTGATCGCCTTCACCGCGCCCATCGCGTTGCGCTCGATGCAGGGAATCTGCACCAGCCCACCGATCGGGTCGCAGGTCAGGCCGAGGTTGTGTTCCATGCCGATTTCCGCGGCATTCTCGATCTGGCTTGGATTGCCACCCAGCGCCGCAACCAGGCCGCCGGCCGCCATCGAGCAGGCCACGCCCACTTCGCCCTGGCAGCCTACTTCGGCACCGGAAATCGAAGCATTCTCCTTGTAGAGGATGCCGATCGCCGCCGAGGTCAGCAGGAAGTCGAACACGCGCTGCTCGTTCGCGCCCGGGCAGAACCGGTCGAAGTAATGCAGCACCGCGGGCAGCACGCCGGCCGCACCGTTGGTCGGCGCGGTCACCACGCGGCCACCGGCGGCGTTTTCCTCGTTCACGGCCAGCGCGTACAGATTGACCCAGTCCAGCGTGGTCAGCGGATCGCGCATCGCCGCTTCCGGCTTCGACGACAGCTCGCGGTACAGCGCCGGCGCGCGACGGCCGACCTTCAGGCCGCCCGGCAGCACGCCTTCCTCGCGGATGCCGCGCGTCACGCACGACTGCATCGCGCTCCAGATCTCGCGCAGCTGGGCGCGGATCTCGTCCTCGCTGCGCCAGCACTTCTCGTTCTCGAACATCAGCTGCGCGATGCTCAGGCCGCTGCGCGCGGTCTGCGCGAGCAGCTCGTCGCCGCTCTTGAACGGATAGGGCAGCGGGGTTTCGTCGGGCACGATGCGGTCATCGGCCGCGTCATCCTGGTTGACCACGAAGCCACCGCCAACGGAGTAATAGTCGCGCGTGGCGATCACTTCATCGTCGGCGTTGTACGCGGTGAAGCGCATGCCGTTGGTGTGGTACGGCAGCTTCTGCCGCTTGTTCATGCCGAGGTCGCGCTTCTCGTCGAAGGCGATCTCATGCTGGCCCATCAGCTGGATGCGCTTGCTGCTGCGGATGCGATCCAGCGTGGACGGAATGATGTCCGGATCGATCAGGTTGGGGCGCTGGCCTTCCAGGCCAAGCAGGATCGCCTTGTCGGTGCCATGGCCGCGACCGGTCAGCGCCAGCGAACCGTAGACGTCGGCGCGGATGCGTGCGACCTCGTGCAGGCGGCCGGGGTCGAGCAGCCAGCGATGGATGAACCGCTCGGCGGCCTTCATCGGTCCGACGGTGTGGGAAGAGCTCGGGCCAATGCCGATCTTGAAGACGTCGAACGTGCTGACAGCCATGGATGCCAAACTGCGGGTACCGGACAAGCGGCTATTCTAGCGGCTTGCCGGGCCCTCCGATGGCTGCGGCGCAGCATTTCCGCCAAGCGAGGCAAGCCGGTGTTGACCCTGTTCCAGCGTGACGACTGCCACCTGTGCGATATGGCCCTGGCCGAACTGGCCAAGGCACGCGCGCCCGAGTTCGAATCGGTGTTCCTGGATGACCATCCAGCGCTGGAGGCGCACTACGGCGCGCGGGTACCGGTGCTGCGCGACGAGGCGGGCGGCCGCGAACTGGACTGGCCCTTCGATGCGGCGCGGGTGCGGGCCTGGCTGGCTGCGGGGTGAAGCCGCCGGGCATGGCCCGGCGCCACCCTGTATCACCGTTCCAAGGTGGAGCCGGGCATGGCCCGTGGCTTACTTCGCGTCGAACTTCACGATCGTGCTGATCGCGGTTTCGTCGGGGATGGTCTTGGTGTCGGCCCAATCGCCGGCGCCGACGCTGAAGTCCAGGCGCTTGACGGTGGCCTTGCCGGTCAGCACCGGCTGCGTGCCCGGCTTCCAGGTGAAGGTGAGCGTCACCGGCTTGCTGACACCACGCAGCTCGAGCGTGCCATCGGCGGCGAACTGGTCATTGCCGATGGCGCGGAAGCCCTTCGCGGTGTAACGCGCGGTGGCGAACTTGCCGACATTGAAGAAGTCCGCGCTCTGCAGCGTCGAGTCACGATCGCTGTTGCCGCTCCTGGCGCCGGCCAGCGGAATCACGACGTCGAGTGAGCCGGCCGCCGGATTGGCGGGATCGAAGCTGAGCTTGGTGGCGAAGCCCGGGAAGCTGCCGGTGAACACTTCGCCGTCGTACTTGCTGGCAAATACCAGGATCGAGCCCGCGCCGGGAGCCTGTGCATAGTCCGCGGCCAACGCCGGGGCAGTGGCCAGCATGCCGGCCAGGGCAGCGGCCACGGCCGCCGGGGTGGTCAGTTTCAGATTCATCGGTCAGTCCTTCTGGGGAGAGGCAAGCCAGCCACGCGGCAGCATGCGGCTCAACGTCGCGTCGCGCTGGAACAGGTGGTGGTAAAGGGCAGCGCCGGCATGGGCCAGCACCACAGCGATCAGCAGCCAGAAGCCGTACTCATGGATCGCATGCGACACGGCGACGACCTGCGGATCCGGTCCGCTGAGCTTGGGCACATCGACCAGGCCGAACCAGCGGAAGGGCCGCAGCCCGCTGGCAGAGTCGTACAGCCAGCCCGAAAGCGGAATGGCGAACATCAGCACGTACAGCAGCACGTGGGTAGCGCTGGCGATGCGCTCCTGCCAGCTGGGCACACCCGGCACCGGCTTGGGCGCACCGGCGTAGAGTCGCCAGACCAGGCGCAGCAGCACCAGGGCCAGCACGGTGATGCCGATCGACTTGTGCGCGGTGTAGACCCAGAAGTATTTGGGCGTCCTGGGCAGTTCGCCCATGGTCAGGCCGACCACGCCAAGGGCGAGGATCAGTAGTGCGATCAACCAGTGCAGGGTCTGGCTGACACTGCCCCAGGCGGCAGGGGAGTTCTTGGCGGTCATGCGGGGTCCTTGGGGGCCGTCTTGCTGTCGGAGTGGGGAACCGGGGCAGGAGTTCCCGGCCTGTCGCTGCGGTCGAGGAAGGCCTCGGCCTCGATCCGTACCTGTACCGCGTCGCCGATCACCCCGGGCCAGGCGGTGATGCCGAACGCGCGGCGGCTCAACGTGGTGCTGGCGGAAAAACCGGCGGTGCGGCGGAACGGCGGCAACGGATAGCGTTTGATGGCATTGAGGGTCACATCCAGCGCGACCTCCTGGCTGACCCCGCGCAGGGTCAGCGTGCCGAACACACGGGCGTGGTTCGCATCGATCGGTTCGACCCGCGACGATACGAACCGGGCGCTGGGAAACCGCTCGCCATCAAGCAGGCTGCGGGCCAGCGTGGCCTGGTTCCATTTGGCATCTCCCAGATCCAGCCGGGCGACCGGCACATTGACCTGCAGGGTTGCCTCGCGCCAGTTGTCGGGATCGAACTGAAGGTGGCCCTCACTGCCCGATACCGTCCCCATGGCCTGCGAGTAGCCGGCATGATCGATCGTGAACAGCACCCGCGTGTGCACCGGATCCAGCCGGTAGGTATCGAGCTGTGCCCAGGCGGGCGCAGCGGCGAGCAGCAACGGCAGCAGGAGCAGGCGGGGTCGCATCGATGGCGGGCTCCGGGAGGGGACGCTGCGATCATACGCACAGCCCCCTGACAACGCTGCGTGCATGGCTGCAACAGTTCGTGGTGGCGATGCCACTGGAAACGGGCTGTTGCAGTCGTGAAGCCTGGGCTGTGTGACAATCGCGGCTGGATCGGGGGTTCAGGATGACGAGTGGCTGGCGTCTGTGGTGCCGAGGCATCGCAGTAACGGGTCTGCTGCTGCTGGCAAGCGCCACGGTGGCCGCGACTCTGGACATGGCTGGGGAGACACCACGACTGCGCCGCTTCGGCGCCGCCGAGGGCTTGCCGTCGCGCATGGTCGTGGCCCTGGCCGAGGACCGCCAGGGGTACATCTGGGCGGCCACCGATGGTGGGCTGGCCCGCTACGACGGCACGACGCTGCGGGTCTGGCAGCATGAACCGGAGCGGCCAGGTTCGCTGCCGGGCAACGAGATCGAGACCCTGCTGGTGGATCCGCTGGACCGGGTGTGGGTCGGCATCAACGGCAAGGGCATCGCCCGGCTGGACGCGGATCGCGAGCGTTTCTCCAGCTTCGCCGCGGTGAACAATGAATGCCAGAGCCAGTTCTGGACACTGGCCTATGCGGACGATGCGCTGTGGATCGGCACCAGCGGCCATGGCGTGTGCCGCTTCGGCGAGGATGGCAGCCTGCGCTTCTTCCAGCATGATCCGCAGCGCCCCGGCGGCTTGCCCAGCAACACCATCTTCAGCAGCCTGGTCGACGCGCAGGGCCGCCTGTGGGTCGGTACCGAGGCCGGTGTCGCCCGCTGGAACGGCAACAGCTTCGAGGCCATCGCGCCGCGCGAGCTGGGCAGGGTCAGCGTGCTGCGTCTCAGCCGCGACCCCGATGGATCGATCTGGGTCGGCAGCCAGAACGAAGGCCTGTTCCGCATCGATGCCCAGGACCGCGTCAGCCGTCCACGCTGGTCCGGCAGTGATCGCTTTCGCTCGGCACTGGTGCTGGCGGATCGGCAGGGAGGCTACTGGGCAGGTACCTCGGATGGGCTGCTGCGCGGTGATGCGCAGACACTGTGGCGCCTGGAGGGCGATCGCGGCAGCGGCTTCCTGACCGCCCACAGCGGCGTGCTCGATCTGCTGCAGGACCACGAAGGCGGGGTCTGGGTGGCCCTGCTGAGCCAGGGGTTGGCCTATCTGCCGCCGGACTGGCGCCGCTTCTCCACCTGGAACCAGCTCGACGGCAAACCGCTGGACAGCCAGTACCTGCTCAGCGCGGCCACCGATGGCCGGAATTACTACGTGAGTTCGGCACACGGCGTGTACCGGATCGATGCGCAGGGCGTGCTGAGTCTGCTTGCCAGTGATCGCGAGCTGGGCAGTGGCGCGGTCTGGTCGGTATTGCCGCGGCCGGACGGCCGCCTCTGGCTGGGCCGCGCCGGGCGCATCACCGTCTATGACCCGGCCACCCGCGCAACCCGGGAGTGGCGCATCGACGGCGGCTCCGACCTGCGCCAGCGCATCGACCTGATGCGGCCGGCGCCGGATGGCACCGCCTGGGTGTCGGTGATGAACGTCGGCGTGCAGCAGCGTCTGGACGATGGCCGGGTGCTGCGCAGCTTCCCCGTCGAGGGATTCCGCGGCCTGGGCGATGCGCCGATCGAGCAGATTCGATTCGATCCGCGCGGGCAGGCCTGGGTGATGGGGGACATGGGCCTCTGGCGCCAGCAGGGTGAGCGCTTCGAGGCGGTTCCTGGCGTCTCGCGGGGATCGATCTACGACCTGGTGTGGATCGATCCGCAGCAGCTGTGGCTCGCCCGCCAGGGCGCCTTCGAGCGCTACCAGTGGGATGGCATGAGCCTGCGCCTGGTGCAGCGCGTCGATGCTGCCGCCGGCGTGCCACCCCTGAGCATGGGTGGGCTGGCCTTGGCCGACGATGGCCGCCTGTGGGCCACCACGCCGCGCGGTCTGCTGCGCTGGGATCCGAAAACGAAGCGGCTGAGGCAGTTCACCGAGCGCGACGGACTGCCCGATGCCGAATTCACCGGCCGGCCGCCTGCGGTGAACGCCGATGGCCGCGTGCTCGCGGTGACCCAGACCGGCGCGGTCGGTTTCGACGTCAATGCCGCCGACACCCCGCTGCCATCCTCCGCGCTGGTGATCGCGCAGGTGCGCGTACGTCGCGACGATGCGCGCGGCTGGCAACCCCTGCCGACCACCGGGGTGCTGCTGCTGGGTCCGGATGACCGTGATCTGCAGATCGACGCGCGGCTGCTCTCGTACGGCAACCCGCAGGGCAACCGCTATCGGTTCCGGGTGCAGGGCTATGACCAGAACTGGGTGGAGCAGGGTGGCGACGGCCAGCGCACGCTGTCGCGCCTCGCGCCCGGTGCCTACGTGATCGAAGTACAGGCGGCCACCGACAGTGGTCCGTGGACGCCGTCGCAGCAACTGCAGGTGAAGGTATTGCCGCCCTGGTGGCGCAGCGGCATGGCGATCTTCGGCTACCTGCTGCTGGGCTCGTTGCTGCTGCTGGTGCTGGCATGGGCGATCCGCAGCCGTCTGAGAAGGCGCCAGCAGTGGCAGCTGACCGTGCACAAGCAGCAGCTCGCCGAGCAGGCCTCGCAGGCCAAGAGCCACTTCCTGGCCACGCTGGGTCATGAGGTGCGCACGCCGATGACCGGCGTACTGGGCATGAGCGAACTGCTGCTGGCCACATCACTGGATCCGGTACAGCGCAGCTATGCCGGATCGATCCAGCAGGCGGGCAGCCATCTGCTGCGTCTGGTCAACGATGCCCTGGACCTGGCCCGGATCGAAGCCGGGCGACTGGAGCTGGACCTGCGTCCGTTCGATCTTGCCGCGCTGCTGGACCAGGTGCAGATGCTGATGCGGCCGATGGCGCAGCAGCGCCAGCTCGATTTTGTACGCGAGGATGCCTTGCCCGGCCCGATCAGCGTCAGTGGCGATGAAATGCGCATCCGCCAGATCCTGCTGAACCTGCTCGGCAATGCCATCAAGTTCACCGAGCGCGGCCAGGTCGGCCTGGGCGTGCGGCTGCAGGAGGATGGCGGCGGGGTGTGCTTCGAGGTGTTCGATACCGGCCCCGGCATCAATGCCGAACAGCAGCAGCGTCTGTTTCATCGCTTCGAGCAGGCCGATGGCCCGCGGACAGCATCGCGCTATGGCGGCAGCGGGCTGGGCCTGGCGATCTGCCAGGAACTGGCCGTGGCGATGGGTGGGCGCATCGATGTCGACAGCCAGCCGGGCAGGGGCGCACGGTTCCGCGTGCAGCTGCCGCTGCCGTGGAACCGCCAGGCTGCCCACAGTGGTTCCGACAGGGCGTCGCCACCGCCGCTGCCGCCGCTGCGCATCCTGCTGGTCGAAGATGACGCCACGGTAGCGGACGTCATCGCCGGCCTGCTGCGCGGTCGTGGCCACGACGTAGTGCACGTGCTGCACGGCCTGGGGGCCTTGTCGGAGATCGCGACCGAGGGGTTCGATGTCGGTCTGCTCGACCTGGATCTGCCGGCCCTGGACGGAACGGCGATCGCCCGTCAGCTGCGCGCCATGGGCTATGAGCTGCCACTGGTGGCGGTGACCGCGCGGTCCGATGCCTATGCGGAGGCGCAGGTGCTGGCCGCCGGTTTCGACGGCTTCCTGCGCAAGCCGGTCACGGGCGACATGCTGGTGGCGGCCATCGTGCAGGCTCGCAGCAAGCGCCAGGGTGAGGGCTGATTGCGCCGGCGCCGGGCGTGAACGGCGCGGCTTTCGGTTTACCATGCCGACGCCCGCACGACGGGCACCATCTGGGAACGCGTGAGGAGGCGATCAGTGGCGTATCTGCGGGCGGCGATGCTGCTGATGCTTCTGCTGTGCTGCCTGGCGCCCGCTGCCGCACAGCCGGTACCGCCCACGCCCCGGCAGGTGACGGTGTTCGATGGCCTGCCGTCCAACACCGTCAACCGCATGGCGGAGGACCGCTACGGCTACCTGTGGATCGCCACCAATGACGGGCTGGCACGATACGACGGCCGCAACTACCGGGTCTGGCGCTCCGAGGATGGCCTGCGCGACAACCGCATCTGGACCGTGCTGGTCGATACCCGCAACCGCTTGTGGATCGGCACCGAGAATGCCGGCCTGGTAAGGATGTCGGCCGACCGCCGGCAGCTGCGGTTCTTCGACCGCAGCAGCCAGCCGCTGATGAGCACCAATACGATCTGGAGCCTGGCCGCCACCCCCGATGGCTCGATCTGGTTCGGTACCCACGAAGGCGGGCTGTACCGGGTGGATGGCAATGATCGCGTGCAGCGCTTCCTGCCCGAGGCGAACAATCCGCGCAGCCTGCCGGCCGCTGCGGTGCCCTATCTGGCCACGCTGGCCGACGGCAGCCTGTGGGTGGGCACCAAGCATGGCGTGGCGCGTTGGACCGGCAGCGATTTCGAGCGGGTCGGCGACGAGCAGGTGCCCGGCCAGCTGATCAACGGTTTGACCGCCGAGCCTGACGGCAGCCTGTGGATCAGCACGCTGGCCGGCGCATTCGTGCGCCGGCCGGATGGTCGCTTCGAGCGGCAACCCTGGTCGGTGCCGGCCGGCGACGAGGTGCTGGGCATGATGCTGCGCGATGAGCAGGGGGGCTACTGGCTGGACACCCGCAGCGGACTCGGTCGCGCGGTCGATGGCCAGTACCAGACGGTGCCGCTGTACAGCGCGATCGCGCGCGGCCAGGTGCGGCCGAACTGGACCGGCGCCTACGAGGATCGCGAGGGCGGCATCTGGCTGGCCAGCACCAATGCCGGTCTCTGGCATTTGTTGCCACGGTGGTGGCAGTTCTCGGTGTTCTCGCGTCTGGAGGACGATGCATCGTCACTGCGCAACGCCTACGTACTCGGCACCAGTGCGTCCAGCAACGGAGGTGTCTGGACGGTCGGCAGCCACGGCGCGCTGGATCGCTTCAATCCCCGTACCGGCCGGATTGAGCAGTTCCGGCGCGGCGTCAATGGCATCCACTGGCTGACCTCGGTTCGCGAGGACCGCCATGGCCGGGTCTGGATCGGTTCGTCCGGAGCGCTGCTGCGCTATGACCCGGCACGCGACGAGCTGCGCCGCTGGGGACGCGACGCGCCTGCCGATGCCGCGATGGAGGGCGATGTCGACGCACTGATGATCTGCGACAGCAACAGCCTGTGGTTGATGATGCCCGCCGGCCTGCAGCAGCGCGATCTGGAAGGTCGGCTGCTGCTCGAACTGGACAATGGCCAGAATGGACTGCAGACCGGCCAGCTGAACCAGGATCTGGTATGCGGTCCGCAGAACCAGCTGTGGCTGGCCAGCAGCCGCGGGCTGCTGCAGTGGCAGCCTGAGCAGCAGCGCTTCCAGCCGGTGCCCGGCGCGCCGGCAACGGCACTGTACGCGGCGTATACCGGCAGCGACGGCCAGGTGTGGCTGTCCGAGGACGGCCGGTTGTCGCGCTATCGATGGAGCCAGGGGCGTCTGGAGCGGCAGGGGGTCATTGGTGCCGAACAGGGATATCCGGCGGTTTCCGCCACCGGTCTGGTGGTCGATGCGCAGGGTGTGGCCTGGGCCACCAGCGCACGCGGCCTGGTGCGGGTCGGCGCGGACGGCCAGAGCGTGCGCCTGTATGGCGTGCACGATGGCCTGCCCAGCCAGGAGTTCCGCGCGCATACCTTGATCGCGACGTCTTCGGGACGGCTGGTGGCAGGAACCCCGGCCGGCGTGGTGGTGTTCGATCCGGAACAGGTGCGGCCTTCGGTGCGCCGCGCACCGCTGGTGATCGAGCGGGTGGAGGTGCGCCGCAACGAGCAGGTGCTGGACCTGACCCACGACGCACCGTTGCTGATCGCCGACGGCGACCGCGATCTGCGCATCGTGGCGCGCCTGCTGTCCTTCGCCGATTCGGCCTCCAATTCGTATCGCTACCGCCTGGCCGGCTATGACCCGGACTGGGTCGAGGTCGGGCCCGCCGGTGAACGCCTGTTCTCGCGGCTGCCGCCGGGCAGCTATCGGCTGGAAGTGCAGGCGCGCTCGGCCGACCACGTCTGGTCGCGGGTGCAGACCCTGGAGTTCCGCGTGCAGCCGCCGTGGTGGCGCAGCCTGTCGGGCCTGCTGGTGCTGACGTCGATCGCGTTGCTGCTGACCAGCTGGTTTGCATGGCTGTACCGTCGCCGCCTGCAGCGTCGCCACGCCTACCAGCTGGCGTTGCACAAGCAGGAACTGGCCGAGCAGGCTTCGGCGGCCAAGACGCGCTTCCTGGCCAATCTGGGCCATGAGATCCGCACGCCGATGACCGGTGTGATGGGCATGAGCGAGCTGCTGTTGTCCTCGCCGCTGGATCCTCAGCAGCGCGGCTACACCCAGTCCATCCGCCAGGCGGGCGAGCATCTGCTGCATCTGGTCAACGATGCGCTGGACCTGGCGCGGATCGAATCCGGGCGCCTGGAACTGCAGTCCCGGCCGTTCGCGCTCCATTGCCTGCTGCAGGACCTGGCCGCGCTGATGGGGCCGCTGGCCGCGCAGAAGGGACTGCGTTTCGTCCTGGACAATCGCTTGCCGCCCGGCCTGCAGGCCACCGGCGATGCGATCCGGGTGCGGCAGATCCTGCTGAACCTGCTGTCCAACGCGGTGAAGTTCACCAGCCGTGGCACCATCACCCTGCATGCCCGGTGCGATGAGGCGATGCGCGCACTCCAGTTCGAAGTGCGTGACACCGGGCCGGGCATCAGCCAGGAACAGCAGCTGCGCCTGTTCCGCCGGTTCGAGCAGGCTGACGGTGCACGTACCGCGGCGCAGTATGGTGGCAGTGGCCTGGGGCTGGCGATCTGCCGCGAGCTGGCGCAGGCGATGCAGGGCCGGATCCAGGTCGAAAGCCAGTTGGGGCGCGGAACCTGCTTTGGAGTGATGCTGCCCCTGCCGCTGGAAGTGGACGCCGACGCCGATGCGGACAGCGCCGCGCGGAGCGAGGATGCAGTAGCGAACATGCCCCCCCTGCGCGTGCTGCTGGTGGAAGATGACGCGACGGTGGCCGATGTCGTGCAGGGTCTTCTGAGTGCGCGCGGCCATGAGGTGGTGCATGCCGGGCATGCGTTGGCGGCGCTGCGCGAGATCAGCGGGAGTGATTTCGATGTGGCCCTGCTTGACCTGGACCTGCCGGGCCTCAGCGGCTTCGAGCTGGCCGAGCATCTGCGCAACCAGGGGTACACGCTGCCGTTGCTGGCGGTGACCGCGCGCACGGACCCGGACCTGCAGAAGCAGGTGGAAGCGGCCGGGATCGGCGGTTTCCTGCGCAAGCCGGTCACGGGCGAGCTGCTGGTGGAGGCCATCGCCAAGGTGTTGGGGCGCTGAGGCCGGGCACAGTCCGGCAGGCTACTCCGCGACGTGTTCGACCTGGCGGGGTTCGGGCTTGGTGTCCGGCAACTGCCAGAAGATCATCGTCGAAGTCAGTGTGATCGCGCCCACGCACAGGAACGTGGCGTGCAACGCCGCCGTTGCGCCGTGGCCCTCCAGGTGCGTGCCGAAGGCGGCCAGCAGGCTGCCCGCCGCCGCCGCGCCGAAGCCGGCAGCCAGCATCATCACCATCGACAGCAGACTGTTGCCCGAACTGGCGAACTCCCGATCCAGATCGCGCAGGGTCACGGTGTTCATCACGGTGAACTGCAGCGAATTGACCGCACCGAAGAAGGCCAGCTGCAGCAGGCGCCAGCCCAGGTGCTGGCCCGGCGTCATCAGGATGAAGCTGGCCATGGCCAGGCCCACCAGCACGGTGTTGGTCATCAGCACGCGCCGATAGCCGTAGCGTTCGACCAGCTTCACCGCCAGCCGCTTGGAGACCATGCCGGCCGCGGCCACCGGCACCATCATCAGTCCGGCGTTCATCGGTCCCAGGCCAAGGCCCACCTGCAGCAGCAGCGGAATCAGCATCGGCATGGCGCTGCTGCCGATGCGTGAGAACAGGTTGCCGAGGATGCCGATGCGATAGCTGGGCACACGGAACAGCGCCAGCGAGAACAACGGCGCGGTCGAGTTGGCCGCGTGCAGCCAATAGCCCACCAGTGCGGCCAGCCCCGCCACGGTCATCAGCATCACCAGCGCGTGCGGCGTACCCAGCCCGGAGATGCCGTCCAGCGCCAGCGACAGCACCACCATCGCAAAGGCCAGCATGATGTAGCCGCGCAGGTCGAAGCGGGTGCGGTGGCTGGCGTAATGGTCCGGCATGATCTTCATCGCAGCGATGAAGCCGATCACGCCGATCGGAAGGTTGATCAGGAACACCCAGTGCCAGGAGGCGATCTCGACCAGCCAGCCGCCCAGCGTCGGGCCGATCAAGGGGCCGATCAGGGCGGGGATGGCGATGAAGCTCATCGCACGCAGGAAGTCCTCGCGCGGCACCGAACGCATCACCGCCAGGCGGCCGACCGGCAGCAGCATCGCACCGCCGATGCCCTGCAGCACGCGGGCACCCACCAGCTGATGCAGGTGCTGGGCCAGCGCGCAGGCCAGCGAGCCGAGGGTGAACAGGATGATCGCCACCAGGAAGGTGCGCCGGGTGCCGTAGCGGTCAGCGATCCAGCCGGAGGCGGGAATGAACGTGGCGACCGCCAGTGCATAGCTGAACACCACCGACTGCATCTGCAGCGGACTCTCGCCCAGGCTGGCCGCCATCGCCGGCAGCGCTGTGTTGACGATGGTCGAGTCCAGCATCTGCATGAAGATCGCCAGGGACACCAGCCACAGCAGGGGGCGCTGGCGGTTGTAGGTCGATGGCGATGTGGACATGGGTTGTGGCCGGTGCAACGTGGGGGCGCCATGATCGCGCACTGCGGGTCACGGCGCGATCAACACCGCGCCGCAACCGCATGCGCACTGCTCAGCGCTGGCTGTGCGCGTGCACCGCGTCGACCAGTACCTGCACGTGGGCCGGGTCCATGTCCGGTGACATGCCATGGCCCAGGTTGAACACGTGGCCCTCGCGCGACCCGCCATTGCCGGCGGCGTAGGTATCGAGCACGCGCGCGGCAGCGGTGGCGATCGCATCGGGCGAAGCGTACAGCGTGGTGGGGTCGAGGTTGCCCTGCAGGGCAACGCGACCACCGGTGCGGCGCAGCGCTTCGTCCAGGTCCAGCGTCCAGTCCAGGCCCAGTGCATCCGCACCGGTCTGCGACAGTGCTTCCAGGTGCAGGCCGGTGCCCTTGCCGAACAGGATCAGCGGCGTACGTTCGCTGGCTTCGCCACGGTCCAGGCCCTGGGCAATCCGCTGCAGGTAGCGCAGCGAGAATTCGCGGTACATCGCCGGCGACAGCACGCCGCCCCAGGTGTCGAAAACCTGCAGGGCCTGTGCGCCCGCGGCGCGTTGCGCGCCCAGGTAGGCGATGACCGCGTCGGTGGTGACCTCCAGCAGGCGGTGCAGCGCCTGCGGGTGGTTCAGCGCCATGGCCTTGATGCGCGAGAAATCCTTGCTGCCGCCGCCTTCCACCATGTAGCAGGCCAGTGTCCATGGGCTGCCGGAGAAACCGATCAGCGGCACCTGGCCATCCAGCTCGCGGCGGATCAGGCGCACCGCATCCATCACGTAGCCCAGGTCCTGCTCCATGTCCGGCACCGCCAGCTTGGCGATGGCGGCTTCCTCACGCACCGGGTGGCGGAACTTGGGGCCTTCGCCTTCGACGAAGTACAACTCCAGCCCCATCGCGTCGGGGATGGTGAGGATGTCCGAGAACAGGATGGCGGCATCGAGCGGGAAACGCCGCAGCGGCTGCAGGGTGACTTCGCAGGCGATCTCCGGGTTCTTGGCCATCGCCAGGAAGCTGCCGGCCTTGGCCCGGGTCGCGCGGTACTCCGGCAGGTAGCGGCCGGCCTGGCGCATCAGCCAGACGGGCGTGCAATCCACCGGTTCGCGGCGCAGAGCGCGTAGCAGGCGATCGTTGCGGAGAGGGCTGGTCACGTTGAACGTTCCTTGGATCAAAGGTGGGCAGCGGCGTCAGTCGCCGTGCGAAAGGATCTGGAAGCCACGATGCAGTTCGGCATCGCGCGCCTTCTCGAAGGCGTGGCGGGCTTCGTCGGCCTGCAGGAACAGCTCGCGGCGCAGCTGCGAGCGGCCACCGACGCGGCCGCTTTCGCGCAGCAGCTCCCAGCCGCCGAAAAGATCCGGCTGCAGGCTCAGGCGCAGGAACCGCGGTGCCTGCGCACCGGCCTCGGGATGTTGCAGGTAGACATGCATGGCCCGATTGTAGCGGGGCCAGGGTGACCCCGGCCGCAACGCGGTAGCGCCGGGCCATGCCCGGCGGACGCCCAGGAAACCCGGGTAGCGCCGGGCCATGCCCGGCGAACGCGGAAGCGATCAACCCTGGCCCAGCACCTTCAATACCGCTGCTTCATCCACGTCCGGCACCACCTCGGCCCGACCCATGCCGCGCCAGAGCACCAGGCGCAGTCGACCGGCCACGTTCTTCTTGTCCAGCCGCATGCGGCCGAGCAGGGCCTGCGGATCCAGGCCGGCCGGGATCGCGACCGGCAGCCCGAGCCTTTCCAGCAGCGCCTGCAGGCGCGCGCGGTCGGCATCGTCGGCCAGGCCGAGATCGGTGGACAGCCTGGCCGCCAGCACCATGCCCACTGCCACCGCCTCGCCATGGTTCAGCGCATCGCGGCCCGGCGCCGAATAGCCCTGTTCGGTTTCGATGGCATGGCCGAAGGTGTGGCCGAGGTTCAGCAGGGCACGCTCCCCCTTCTCGAACGGATCGCGCTCGACGATGGCGGCCTTGTGCCTGCAGCTGCGGGCGATGGCTTCGGCCAGCACCGCGTCCTCGCCAGCGGACAGCGCGTCGGCGTGGTGCTGCAGCCAGTCGAAGAAATCCGCATCGCCCAGTGCGCCGTACTTCACCACCTCGGCCAGCCCCGCGCGCAGCTCGCGCGGCGGCAGGGTGGCCAGCACCGCGGTATCGGCCACCACCGCGCGCGGCGGATGGAAGGCGCCGACCAGATTCTTGCCGGCAGGAATGTCTACGGCAGTCTTGCCGCCCACCGACGAATCGACCATCGCCAGCAGCGTGGTCGGCAGCTGCACGCAGTCGATGCCCCGCATCCAGCAGGCTGCGGCGAAGCCGGCCAGGTCGCCGACGACACCCCCACCGAGCGCGAACACACAGGCATCGCGGGTGGCGCCCAGGGCTGCCAGCGCTTCGATGGCGCGGCCGAATTCGGCCAGGGTCTTGGAGGCTTCGCCGGCAGCCAGCACGTGTTCGCCGACGACCAGGTCCGGACGCGCGGCCAGCAGGGTCTGCTTCAGCCGCGCCAGGTACAGCGGGGCGACGTCACTGTCGCTGAGCAGCAGGACGTGGCGCCCCCGCACGTGGCGGGCGAGGGCAGGGCCATCGCTCTGGACGCCGGCGCCGATGGAGATGGTGTAAGGGCGGTCACCGCCAACGGCGACCTGCAGCGGAGTGGGGGAAGTCATGCGATCAGGTCCTGGCGCTGCCATTGCGCGGCGAGCTTGACGACCAGCTGGGCGGTGGCGTCGGCAGCGGTGTACGGGTCGGTATCAAGGGTGAGGTCGGCCAGTTCGCGGTACAGCGGATCGCGATGGGCGGCCAGGTCATGCAGCACCTGCTCGCGGTCGGGGCGCTGCAGCAACGGCCGGGCCTTGTCGCGGGCCAGCCGTTCCAGTTGCGCGGTCACGCTGACGCGCAGGTAGACCACGAAGCCACGGCGGGCGATCAATGCCCGGTTGTCCGGGTCCAGTACCGCTCCGCCGCCGGTCGAGACCAGTTGGCCGTGGCCCTGCAGGAGGCGGGCCAGCGCGTCGCGCTCGAGGCTGCGGAAGCCGGTTTCGCCGGAGTGCTCGAAGATCGTGGGAATGCTGGCTCCGGCGGCGTCGACGATGGACTGGTCGACATCGACGAAGTCCAGCGTGAAGCGCTCGGCGAGGCGGCGGCCGATGCAGGTTTTGCCGGCGCCCATCGGGCCGATCAGGATCAGGTTCGGAGCAGGATTCATGCGCCCTGATGCTAACACCTCCGTGCCCCGGCCTTTACGTCCTTCACGTCAGGGTGGGACTTCCTGCGGGGATTCCCGCGTTCAACGGAGTACAGGCCATGTCGGTTGCCAAGGTCATCGAAATCACCGCCTCTTCGCCCACGAGCGTGGAGGATGCCGTGCGCAGCGGCCTGAAGAAGGTCTCCGGAACCGTGAAGGGCATCCAGGGGGCCTGGATCAACGAGACCAAGGTGGTCACCAATGGCAGCGGTGAGATCACCGAGTGGCGGGTCAATCTGCGGGTGACCTTCCTGGTGGAATGAGGGGCCTCAGCGCAGTGCCTGTACCTGGCGCTGCGCATCCAGCACCACCACCCGGTCGGCGAGGGCCGGCAGTGCATGCAGTGCCTGCCGGCTGACCCTCTCGAAGTACTGCACGAAGCGCTCCAGCTGCGGCCGGCTCATGCCATGCCGGCCGGGCTGGGCCGCCTGCAGGCTCTGCTCCTGCTGCCAGCGCCAGCGCGGTACTACCGAGAAGTCCGGCGGCTGCAGGAACCACAGGCGGTCACAGCGTTGCCACAATGCCGGGTAGTCGCGGCCCAGGGCCTGGTTGCACCAGTGGCGCCAGCGGCCATCGCTGTCGGCATCACGTTCAAGGGCGTTCAACGGCTGAGCCAGTTCGGATTCCTCCTGCGCCGGTGTGCCCAGGAACCAGCCTTCGAACACCAGCAGGTCCAGCGGCTTTTCCAGCCGTGGCCACTGCGCCTGTGGCAGGCGCTCGTCGGCCAGCTTGTCGAAGCGCGGCAGCGCCAGTGGTTCGCGCGCGGCGGCGGCATCGAGCAGCGCGTGGACCAGCGGCAGGTCGTGGGTGCCCGGCGGCCCCCGGGTGATCAACAGCGGATGGACCTGGCGTGCCAGCCGCTGCCGTTGCGCGCGGGTCAGGTAGACATCATCGATGGACAGCGTCGCGGCGTTCAGGCCCCGGTTCCGGGCGCGCGCCACCACCTGCTCGGCCAGCGTCGATTTGCCGCTCCCCTGCAGCCCGCTGATCGCCAATACTGGAACCGCCGCGCCGCTGCCCAGCGCATCATCCAGTGCCTGCTCGGCCAATGTTTCGGGAAATCCTTTCACCTGGGGCATATACGCAGCAGCGACCATGCCGCCACAATAGATCAATCCGTGTGAGAAGAACGCAATCATGAGCGACCTGTACGCCGAAGCCCTGTCCACGTTTGCGGCCCTGTTCGACGAGGCCAAACAGAGCCGCGAGGTCGAGCCCAACGCGATGACCGTGGCCAGTGCCGACCTGCACGGTCGTCCATCGGCGCGCACCGTGCTGCTGAAGGCCTTCGATGAGCGTGGCTTCGTGTTCTATACCCACCTGGACAGCCACAAGGGCCAGGAGCTGCGGGCCAATCCGCAGGCGGCCCTGCTGTTCCTGTGGCGCAGCCTGCGCGAGGCCGGCATCCAGGTGCGCATCGAAGGCCGTGTCGAACAGGTGGCCGATGCGGAAGCAGACGCCTATTTCGCCAGCCGTCCGCGCATGAGCCAGATCGGCGCGTGGGCCTCGCAGCAGTCGAAGACGCTTGCAACGCGCGAAGAGTTCGATGCGCGCGTGGCCGAGGTCGAGGCACGTTTCGAGGGCAAGGACGTGCCGCGTCCGGACGGCTGGAGTGGCCTGCGCGTGGTGCCCGACCGCATCGAGTTCTGGTACGGCGCGCAGTTCCGCCTGCACGAGCGGTGGTGCTATGAAGCCGGCGCCGAGGGGCGCTGGAGCAAGCGCCTGTTGTATCCGTGAGCGGCTGCGCTGCCACGATCCGCCAGGCCACACCGGCCGATGCCGCTGCATGGTCGCAGCTGCGCGTGGGCCTGTGGCCCGACGCCGATGATCCACTGGAGGAGCTGGCGCAGTCGCTGGCCGATCCGGAAGGTGCGGTGTTCCTGGCGTGCGCGGCTGATGGTGAGGCGGTCGGTTTCGCCGAGGTGCGCCTGCGCCACAACTATGTGAACGGCACCGGTTCCTCGCCGGTCGGGTTCCTGGAAGGCTGGTATGTAACGCCGCAGTGGCAGGGCCGCGCTGTCGGCCGTGCCCTGCTGGCGGAAGTGCAGGCGTGGACGCGGGACGCGGGCTGCAGCGAGCTGGCCTCGGACAGCCGCCTGGAGGACGTAGAGGCGCACGCGGCACACCGCGCCTGTGGCTTTGAAGAGACCGAGCGGGTGGTCTATTTCCGCATGCCGCTGGACGCGGCCACGCGGGGGTAGTGCCAATCTTGGCTGGCGGCGCGCCGCGCGGTCCGCGCTGCGCCTGCCTACAGTCCTTCCGCGCGCAGCCAGCGCCACAAGGTGGTGCGTGACACGCCGAGCACCTGGGCCATGCCTTCGCGGTCATTGCGGTGTTCCTGCAGCAGCGCCTGCAGCTGGGCCCGTGCCGGGCGCCTGCCATTGCTTTCCAGCCGCAGGGACGGGGTGCTTTCGCGCGCCAGTTCCGGCGCCAGCTGCAGCAGGCGCCCAGCGTCGATCATCCCGTCTGCCGGCTGCCAGTGGATGCGCAGGCGGTCGACCAGATTGCGCAGCTCTCTCACATTGCCCGGCCAGTCGGCGGCACCCAGCACTGCCATCGCGTCCTGGTCCAGGGGGGCGTCGATACCGCGCAGCTGGCGGAAGAAGTGCCGGGTCAGCAGCGGGATGTCAGCGCGCCGGGCACGCAGCGGGGGCAGTGCGATGCGCAGTGCCGCCAGCCGGTAGTAGAGGTCGCGCCTGAAGCTGCCGGCAGCTGCGCGATGCTCCAGCGACTGCAGCGTCGCGGCCACCACCCGCAGGTCCACGGGTGTTGGTTCGGTGGCGCCGACGCGCAGCACTTCACGTTCTTCCAGCACGCGCAGCAGGCGGGTCTGCAGCGGCAAGGGCAGCTCGCCGATCTCGTCAAGGAACAGTGTGCCGCCATCGGCCGCTTCGACCAGGCCGACCCGGCCGCCACGACGTGCGCCCGTGAAGGCGCCATCGCTGTAGCCGAACAGTTCGGCTTCCAGCAGCGATTCGCTGATCGCGCCGCAGTTCAGCGCGACGAAACGACCGCGCCGGCCGCTGGCGGCGTGCAGTTGCCGTGCCACCAGTTCCTTGCCGGTACCGGTCTCGCCGGTGACCAGCACGGTGCTGTCGTGCGGTGCATAGAGCGCGATCTGTGCGCGCACCTGCGCCATCGCCTCGCTGTCGCCGAGCAGCGCGTATGCATCGCCGCGCGGGGCGGCACTGCGCCGCATGGTGGGGCGTGGACCCACCGAGCGTGCCAGGGTCTGGGTCAGTTCCAGCGCATGCTCGAAGGCCTGCCGTACCGAGTCGGCCGAATACAGCAGCACGCCCGGCAGCCCGGCCTGCTCGGCATGGTCGATGGCCATCCCGGTGCCGACGATCACTTCGATGCCGTTGGCACGCAGATCGGCGATGCAGTCGCGCGCATCTTCGCGGGTGACGAAGCGGCGGTGCTCGATATCCAGGCCGAAGCTCTGCTGGAAGCCGCTGAACACCGGCACGTCGCTGGCATGGGTGACCAGGCCGATGCGTGCGGCGATGCGGCGCGCGCGCGCCAGAGCCTCCATCAGGTCGAAGCCGTTGGCCTGGATCGGCACCAGCGGCAGGTCGAGCCGACTGCGCAGCCAGGCCGCGTTCGAGCCACCGGCAATCACCACGTCGCAGTGCTCGCGGCGCAGGCGTTGGCCGATCACCTCCACTGCCTCTTCGAAGCCGAGGTTGATCTGCTCGATGCGCGAGCGGCGGTCGAACTCGGGAATGACGTCACCCAGCAGGCCGGTCAGCCGCGAAACGCTGACCGTCCAGATCACCGGGCGACCGGGGTCGGCATCGGCATGGCGCAGGGGCGAGCGGGGCAGGTACATGGGGCGGACACCGGCACGGGAGTGTTTCATGATACATCTGTTTCAATGTTTCATATGTTTCATGGCTGTCAGCCGGTCATGCCTTTGAAATCAATCGCTTGCAGCTTGGCATGGTGCTTGCGCCTGCCCACTTGTTCCTCAACATGGATTGCCGCATGACCGCTTCCGCCCCTTCTTCCGCCGGTGCCCGCTTCCGCGAGGCTCTGGCCGCCGAATCGCCGCTGCAGGTGATCGGTGCGATCAACGCCAACCACGCCCTGCTGGCCAAGCGCGCCGGCTTCCGCGCCATCTACCTGTCCGGCGGTGGTGTTGCCGCAGGCTCGCTGGGCCTGCCGGACCTGGGCATCAACACCCTGGAAGACGTGCTGGTGGACGTGCGCCGCATCACCGACGTCTGCGACCTGCCGCTGATGGTGGACATCGATACCGGCTTCGGACCCAGCGCGTTCAACATCGCGCGCACCGTGAAGTCGCTGATCAAGGCCGGCGCGGCCGCCTGCCACATCGAGGACCAGGTGGGCGCCAAGCGCTGTGGTCACCGTCCCGGCAAGGAGATCGTTTCGCAGGGTGAGATGGTCGACCGCGTGAAGGCCGCCGCTGATGCAAAGACCGATCCGGATTTCTTCCTGATCGCACGCACCGATGCCATCCAGGTGGACGGCGTGGACAAGGCCATCGAGCGCGCCATCGCCTGTGTCGAAGCGGGCGCTGATGGCATCTTCGCCGAGGCTGCCTACGATCTGGACACCTACCGCCGCTTCGTCGATGCGGTGAAGGTGCCGGTGCTGGCCAACATCACCGAATTCGGTGCGACGCCGCTGTTCAGCCGCGACGAGCTGGCCTCGGCCGGGGTCGCCATCCAGCTGTTCCCGCTGTCGGCGTTCCGCGCGGCGAACAAGGCGGCGGAGAACGTCTACCAGGCGGTGCGCCGCGACGGTCACCAGCGCAGCGTGGTCGACGCCATGCAGACCCGCGAAGAACTGTACGACCGCATCGGCTACCACGCGTTCGAGCAGCAGCTCGACGCACTGTTCGCCGCCAAGAAATAAGCAGTACCCTGCACCATCAAGTTTTCGGAGGGAAACATGAACGATACGACCGCAACCCCGACCTTCAAGCCGAAGAAATCCGTCGCCCTGTCCGGCACTGCCGCCGGCAACACCGCGCTGTGCAGCGTCGGTCGCAGCGGCAATGACCTGCACTACCGTGGCTACGACATCCTGGATCTGGCCAACACCAGCGAATTCGAGGAAATCGCGTACCTGCTGGTGCACGGCAAGCTGCCGACCCGCGCCGAGCTGGTTTCGTACAAGGCCAAGCTGAAGTCGCTGCGTGGCATCCCGGCCGCGGTGAAAGCCGCGCTGGAAGAACTGCCGCCGTCGGCACACCCGATGGACGTGATGCGCACTGGCGTGTCGGTGCTCGGCTGCGTGGCGCCGGAAAAGGATGACCACAACCATCCGGGTGCACGCGACATCGCCGACAAGCTGATGGCCTGCCTCGGCTCGATGCTGCTGTACTGGTACCACTGGAGCCACAACGGCCGCGCCATCGACGTGGAGACCGATGACGATTCCATCGGTGGCCACTTCCTGCACCTGCTGCACGGCGAGAAGCCACAGGATTCGTGGGTGAAGGCGATGCACACCTCGCTGATCCTGTACGCAGAGCATGAGTTCAATGCGTCCACCTTCACCTGCCGTGTCATCGCCGGTACCGGCAGCGACATGTACAGTGCGATCTGTGGTGGCATCGGCGCGCTGCGCGGCCCCAAGCACGGCGGCGCCAACGAAGTGGCCTTCGAGGTGCAGAAGCGCTACGACAGCCCGGATGAGGCCGAAGAGGACATCAAGGCCCGCGTCGAGCGCAAGGAAGTGGTGATCGGCTTCGGCCACCCGGTGTACACCGTGTCCGACCCGCGCAACAAGGTGATCAAGGACGTCGCCCGTGAGCTGTCCGAAGAGCAGTCGAGCATGAAGATGTACGACATCGCCGAGCGCCTGGAGACGGTTATGTGGGACATCAAGAAAATGTTCCCGAACCTGGACTGGTTCAGCGCCGTCAGCTACCACATGATGGGCGTGCCGACCGCGATGTTCACCCCGCTGTTCGTCATCGCCCGCACCGCCGGCTGGAGCGCGCACATCGTCGAGCAGCGCATCGACGGCAAGATCATCCGTCCGAGCGCGAACTACATCGGCCCGGAAGATCGCGAGTTCGTGGCCATCGACAAGCGCGCCTGACCGCCGCGTGATCCATCCATCCGGTCGGCCCAGTGCCGGCCGGATGCCTTCATTGCCGCTCGCCGGCATCCGGCCCGCCCCAAGCATTCCGCCAGCCCATGAATACCGATTACCGCAAGACCCTCCCCGGCACCCCGCTGGACTACTTCGATGCGCGCGCTGCGGTCGATGCGATCCAGCCCGGCGCCTACGCCACGCTGCCGTATGTCTCGCGCGTGCTGGCCGAGAACCTGGTACGGCGTTGCGATCCGGCGATGCTCACCGCCTCGCTGACGCAGCTGATCGAACGTCGCCGCGACCTGGATTTTCCCTGGTTCCCGGCGCGCGTGGTGTGCCATGACATTCTCGGCCAGACCGCGCTGGTGGATCTCGCCGGCCTGCGCGATGCGATCGCCGACAAGGGCGGCGATCCGGCCAAGGTCAACCCGGTGGTGCCGGTACAGCTGATCGTTGATCACTCGCTGGCGGTGGAGTGCGGTGGTTTCGATCCGCAGGCATTCGAGAAGAACCGCGCCATCGAGGATCGCCGCAACGAGGATCGCTTCCATTTCATCGACTGGACCAAGCGGGCGTTCCAGAACGTGGATGTGATTCCGCCGGGCAACGGCATCATGCACCAGATCAACCTGGAGAAGATGTCGCCGGTGATCTACGTGCAGGACGGCGTGGCCTTCCCGGATACCTGCGTGGGCACCGACAGCCATACCCCGCACGTCGATGCGCTGGGCGTGATCGCCATCGGTGTCGGCGGCCTGGAGGCCGAGAACGTGATGCTCGGCCGCGCGTCGTGGATGCGCCTGCCCGACATCATCGGCGTGGAACTGACCGGTCGGCCACAGCCAGGGATCACCGCCACCGACGTGGTGCTGGCCCTGACCGAGTTCCTGCGCAAGGAACGCGTGGTGGGCGCCTGGCTTGAATTCTTCGGCGAGGGTGCGGCCGCGCTGACCATCGGTGACCGTGCCACCATCTCCAACATGTGCCCGGAATACGGCGCGACCGCGGCGATGTTCTACATCGACGGGCAGACCATCGATTACCTGCGCCTGACCGGCCGCGAGGAATCGCAGGTGGCGCTGGTGGAGAACTACGCACGCAGCACCGGTCTGTGGGCCGATGCGCTGGCCACGGCGCAGTACGAGCGCGTGCTGCGCTTCGACCTGTCCGGCGTGGTCCGCAACATGGCGGGCCCGAGCAATCCGCATCGCCGCCTGCCGGTGGCCGAGCTGGCCGAGCGCGGCATCGCCGACGCAGCCAAGCTCGATGCCGGCAAGGCCGAGCAGCTGCGGGGCCTGATGCCTGATGGCGCGGTGATCATCGCCGCCATTACCAGCTGCACCAACACCTCCAACCCGCGCAACGTGATCGCCGCCGGCCTGCTGGCGCGCAAGGCCAACGAGCGCGGCCTGCTGCGCAAGCCGTGGGTCAAGTCGTCGCTGGCCCCGGGTTCAAAAGCGGTGCAGCTGTATCTGGAAGAGGCCGGCCTGCTGCCGGAGCTGGAAAAGCTCGGCTTCGGCATCGTCGCGTTCGCCTGCACCACGTGCAACGGCATGAGCGGTGCGCTGGATCCGGCGATCCAGCAGGAAATCATCGACCGCGACCTGTATGCCACCGCCGTGCTGTCGGGCAACCGCAACTTCGATGGCCGCATCCATCCTTACGCAAAGCAGGCCTTCCTGGCATCGCCGCCGCTGGTGATCGCCTATGCCATTGCCGGCACCATGCGCTTCGACATCGAGAAGGACGTGCTTGGCGTGGATGCCGACGGCAACGAGGTGCGCCTGAAGGACATCTGGCCGAGCGATGCCGAGATCGATGCAGTGGTGAAGGCGGCGGTGAAGCCCGAGCAGTTCCGCAGCGTCTACAACCCGATGTTCAACGTGCGCGTGGAGCAGGGGGCGGCGGTCAGTCCGCTGTATGACTGGCGCCCGCAGAGCACCTACATCCGCCGCCCGCCGTACTGGGAGGGGGCGCTGGCCGGTGAACGCACGCTGGCGGGCATGCGCGCGCTGGCGGTGCTGCCGGACAACATCACCACCGACCACCTGTCGCCGTCCAACGCAATCCTGGCCTCCAGTGCCGCCGGCGAATACCTGGCGAAGATGGGCCTGCCGGAAGAGGACTTCAATTCCTACGCAACCCACCGCGGCGACCACCTGACCGCGCAGCGCGCCACCTTCGCCAACCCGAAACTGTTCAACGAGATGGTGCGCAACGACGACGGCAGCGTGAAGCAGGGCTCGCTGGCGCGGGTGGAGCCGGAGGGCAAGGTGATGCGCATGTGGGAGGCGATCGAGACCTACATGGAGCGCAAGCAGCCGCTGATCATCATCGCCGGTGCCGACTACGGCCAGGGCAGCTCGCGTGACTGGGCGGCGAAGGGCGTGCGCCTGGCCGGCGTGGAAGCGATCGCGGCGGAAGGCTTCGAGCGCATCCACCGCACCAACCTGATCGGCATGGGCGTGCTGCCGCTGGAATTCAAGCCGGGCACCACCCGGCTGACCCTGGGCATCGACGGTACCGAGACCTTCGACGTGGTGGGCGAGCGCACGCCGCGCGCCGACCTGACCCTGGTCATCCACCGCCGCGATGGGCAGGACATCATCGTGCCGGTCACCTGTCGCCTGGACAGCGACGAGGAAGTGGCGATCTACGAAGCGGGCGGTGTACTGCAGCGCTTCGCCCAGGATTTCCTCGAAGGTGCCCGGGTGGCATGAGACAACCGACGGCCCGGCAACGGGCCGTCTTTCATTGCAAGGAACCGTTCCATGAGCTTTCTTCCGCAACTCCGCATTGCCGCCACCTACATGCGCGGTGGCACCAGCAAGGGCGTGTTCTTCCGCCTGCAGGACCTGCCCGCAGCCGCACAGGTGCCGGGCCCGGCACGTGATGCGCTGCTGATGCGCGTGATCGGGTCGCCCGATCCCTATGGCAAGCACACCGATGGCATGGGCGGGGCCACGTCCAGCACCAGCAAGTGCGTGATCATCTCCAGTGCGTCCGTGCCCGATCACGATGTGGACTATCTGTACGGCCAGGTTTCGATCGACACCGCGTTCGTCGACTGGAGCGGCAACTGTGGCAACCTCAGCACTGCGGTGGGTCCGTTCGCCATCGCCAACGGCCTGATCGATCCGGCCCGGGTGCCGCGCGACGGCCTGTGCACCGTGCGCATCTGGCAAGCCAACATCGGCAAGACCATCATCGCCCACGTGCCGATGCGCAATGGCGAGGTGCAGGAGATCGGTGATTTCGAGCTGGATGGCGTGACCTTCCCGGCCGCCGAGATCCAGCTTGAGTTCATAGATCCCTCCGATGATGGCGACGCGGGCGCGATGTTCCCGACCGGCAACCTGGTCGATACCCTGGATGTGCCGGGCGTGGGCAGTTTCGAGGTGACGATGATCACCGCCGGCATCCCGACCATCTTCCTCAATGCGGCCGATCTGGGCTACAGCGGTACCGAGCTGCAGCCGGCGATCAACGACGACAAGGCTGCCCTGCAGAAGTTCGAGAGCATCCGTGCACACGGTGCGCTGCGCATGGGCCTGATCTCGACGCTGGAAGAGGCGGCGACCCGCCAGCACACGCCGAAAGTGGCGTTCGTGGCACCGGCACAGGACTATGTATCGTCCAGCGGCAAGGCAATCCCGGCATCGGCCATCGATCTGCATGCGCGTGCGCTGTCGATGGGCAAGCTGCATCACGCGATGATGGGCACTGCCGCCGTGGCGATCGGTACCGCTGCTGCGATTCCGGGCACGCTGGTCAACCGTGCCGCCGGCGGTGGCCAGCGCGAGGCGGTGACCTTCGGGCATCCGTCCGGCACGCTGCGCGTGGGCGCCCAGGCCGGTCTCGTTGACGGCCAGTGGACAGTGACCAAGGCCATCATGAGCCGCAGCGCCCGTGTATTGATGGAAGGCAGCGTGCGGGTACCGGCCGACACCTTGTAACGCGGGACCATGGCGGTAGCGCCGGGCCATGCCCGGCGAGCGCGGCAGGGCCCGCCCATGAACCGCCGGGCGTGGTCCGGCGTCAGCGGAGAACAGACGATGTCCGACAGCCACACCCCGTCCAACGAACGTGCCGCGTGGGATGCGCTGCTGGAGGACATCGTCGATTACGTGCGCGACGTGCGCATCGACTCGCCACTGGCATTCCAGACCGCGCATTACTGCCTGCTGGATACCCTCGGTTGCGGCCTGGAAGCGCTGTCCTTCCCGGCCTGCAGCAAGCTGCTCGGGCCCCTGGTGCCGGGCATCAGCGTGACCAACGGCGCGCGCGTGCCGGGAACGCACTACGTGCTGGATCCGGTGCAGGCGGCGTTCAATATCGGCGCGATGGTGCGCTGGCTCGACTTCAACGACACTTGGCTGGCCGCCGAGTGGGGTCATCCGTCGGATAATCTCGGCGGCATCCTGGCCGTCTGCGATTGGCTGGGGCGCAATGCCGCGGCCCTGCGTCGTCCACCGCCGACCGTGCACGATGTGCTGGTGGCGATGATCAAGGCGCACGAGATCCAGGGCGTGCTGGCTCTGGAGAATTCCTTCAACCGGGTCGGGCTGGACCACGTGGTGCTGGTGAAGGTCGCCACCACCGCCGTGGTCGCCCGCCTGCTTGGGCTGGATCGCGAGCGCATGCTCAATGCGCTGTCGCTGGCCTGGGTCGATGGCCAGGCGCTGCGGACCTACCGGCATGCGCCCAACACCGGTTCGCGCAAGAGCTGGGCCGCCGGCGATGCCACCAGTCGCGGCGTGCGCCTGGCGCTGATGGCGGCCAGCGGCGAGATGGGGTATCCCAGCGTGTTGAGCGCTCCCACCTGGGGCTTCGAAGCGGTCTCCATGCATGGTCAGGCGGTGACGCTGGGGCGGCCGCTGGGCAGCTACGTGATGGAGAACGTGCTGTTCAAGATCAGTTTTCCCGCCGAGTTCCACGGCCAGACCGCGGTGGAGGCCGCGGTCGCGCTGCACGCGCAGCTGCGGGCAGGCGGGCGCAGCGTCGATGACATCGCGCATATCGCCATCCGCACGCAGGAGGCCTGCATCCGCATCATCGACAAGCGCGGCCCGCTGCACAATCCGGCCGACCGCGACCACTGCGTGCAGTACATGGTCGCCATCGCGCTGCTGCATGGGCGGCTGGTGGCTGAGGACTACGAGGACGATGTTGCTGCTGACCCCCGCATCGATGCGCTGCGCGCGCGAATGACCTGCCACGAAGACCCGCAGCTCAGCGCGGATTACCTGGACCCGGACAAGCGCAGCATCGCCAACGGCCTGACCGTCCGCTTCAACGACGGCAGCGAACTGCCGGAGGTCCTGGTCGAGTACCCGCTCGGCCACGCCCGGCGACGCGACGAGGGCATGCCCCTGTTGATGGACAAGTTCCGGCGGCATCTGGCCCATCGGTTCCCTACCACCCAGCAGCAGCGCATCCTGGCGGCCTCGCTGGACCCGGTGGCGCTGGCGGCCATGCCGGTGACCGACTACGTGGATCTGTACCGGCCGGGGTAGGGCGCGCCTTGGTAGGTACCAACCTTGGTTGGCACGGGCCCAACGCCAACCAAGGTTGGCCGCTACCGGGACCGCCGGGCATGGCCCGGCGTTACCGTTCCGATGTGTTCCTGCCGGATCCGCGCCAACACCTTGACGCGGCGCGCCTATAATGGCCGCCTCGATCAAGGAGTGACGACATGAGCGGTCCGGCACGGCGCAAGCGGTGGGGATGGGCGGCGGCGGTACTGGCAGGAGGCCTGTTGCTGGGTCTGGCCGGTTGCCGCAACGACAGCGGGCAGCTACCCAAGGCCAGTGGCGAGGCCATTGCCACCCAGGCCGAGCAGGTGAAGGATTTCACCCTGCTGCGCGCCTACCCGGACCAGAAGAATGACGGCCTGTCGCTGGCGCTGGAGTTCTCGCGCCCGCTGGTCGGCACGCAGGATTTCGACACGCTGGTGCGCTTCGAGGAGAAGGTCGGCACCGACGACAGCAGCTGGACCCTGTCCGATGACGGACTGACCCTGCGCTATCCGTTCGTCGAAGCCGGCAAGGAGTTCAGCCTGGTGGTATCGCCGGACCTGCTGGCCGCCGATGGCAGCCGGCTGGGCAAGGAGCTGAAACAGAAGGTGTTCAGTGGCGAATTGAAGCCGGTGGCCGGCTTCGCCTCGCAGGGCAGCGTGCTGCCGGCCAAGGACAGCCGCGGCCTGCCGGTTGTCTCCGTGAATGTTCCCGAGGTCGACGTCGAATTCCTGCGCGTGCGCGAGAAGGATCTGCCGACCTTCTTCAGCCAGTACCAGCGCGGCGGCCGTCGTGGCAGCTGGGAACTGAGCAGCGACTACGAGCGCAGCCCGATCAATGCGTTGGCCGAGCCGGTCTACGTCAACCGCTTCATCCTCGGCGGCAAGCAGAACGAGCGGGTGCTGACCTACCTGCCAACCCAGGACATCAAGGAGCTGCAGGAGCCGGGCCTGTACTTCGCACTGCTCAAGCGCACGGGCGATTACGAGGGCGAGTTCGACACCGCGTTCTTCTCGGTCAGCGACATCGGCCTGCACACGCGCGCCTACAAGGACAAGCTGTTCGTCCACACCGCCGGACTGAAGGACGGAGCACCGCTGAAGAACGTCGAGCTGCGCGTGCTCGACGGCAAAGGCGAGGTGGTGCTCAAGGGCAGTACCGATGGCAACGGCAATGCGCTGCTGAACTACACGCTCGACGCCACCCACGTGCTGGTGGCCAGCAGTGGTCGCGACACCAGCTTCCTGCCCTTCAACCAGCCGGCCCTGGACCTGAGCGAGTTTGCCGTTGCCGGCCGTGACAATGCCTGGTTCGATGTCTACGCATGGTCCGGCCGCGACCTCTATCGGCCGGGCGAGACCGTGCGCCTGTCCGCGCTGCTGCGCGACAATGATGGCAAGCCGGTCAAGTCGCAGCCGGTGTTCCTGCGCCTGAAGCAGCCCGACGGCAAGACCTTCCGCGAGACCCGCCTGCAGCCGGGCGAGCAGGGCTACATCGCCTTCGAGCAGGTCATCCCGGCCGAGGCGCCGACAGGACGCTGGCAGGTGGAGTTCCGTACCGATCCGGCCAGCAAGGAAGCGATCCAGGGCATGACCCTGCGCATCGAAGAGTTCCTGCCCGAACGGATGAAGCTGGACCTGGACAGCCCGCAGAAGACGCTCAAGCCGGGCGAAGATCTTCGTCTGCAGGCCGATGGCGCGTATCTGTACGGCGCGCCGGCTGACGGCAACCGCTTCACCGCGCGCCTGGCCGTGGCAGCCGAACAGCAGCCGGTCGAGGGATTGCCGGGCTACTTCTTCGGCGACCCGACCCTGCAGCTGCCGCGCGAGGCCAAGGACGTGATCGACACGACGCTGCCGGCCAACGGCCAGCTGCGCGAGGACGTGACGCTGCCGGAAGAAGCGGCCAAGGCCAAGGCGCCGATCGCGGTGGTGCTGTCCGGCAGCCTGTACGAGACCGGTGGGCGGACCGTGACCCGCACCCTGAAGCGGGTGATGTGGCCGGCCAATGCACTGGTCGGCGTGCGTCCGCTGTTCAACCCCGACGATGGTGCCGACTCCAACAGCAACGCACGCTTCGAACTGGTGCGCGTGGACGCCGCCGGCCGGCCGCAGCCGGCCAAGGGCCTGAAGATCACCCTGGTGCGCGAGCTGCGTGACTATCACTGGACCTTCAACGACAACCGCTGGGACTACGATTTCACCCGTCGGTTCGAGAACAGGGAAACCCGCACGGTCGATGCCGGCAGCAGCGCGGTGGCGTTCGATGTCCCGGTCGAGTGGGGCGAGTACCGGGTGGACGTGTTCGATCCGGGCACCGGCCTGACCAGCCGCTATCCGTTCCGTGCCGGCTGGAGCTGGGGCGATGACAATCGCGGTCTCGATGCGCGCCCGGACAAGGTCAAGCTGGGCCTGGACAAGACCGGCTACAAGGCGGGCGACACCCTGCAGGTGACGGTGACGCCGCCGCATGCCGGCAAGGGCATCCTGATGGTCGAGACCGATCGCATGCTGTACGTGCAGGACATCGACGCCAAACCCGGTGCCACCTTCAACATCCCGGTCACCGCTGACTGGGAGCGCCACGATGTCTACATCACCGCGCTGGTGTTCCGGGGCGGCAGTGCGCCGAGCAAGATCACCCCGGCGCGCGCTGTCGGCGTGGTGCACGTACCGATGGACCGCAGGGGCCGCACCGTGGCCGTCGGCCTGGTGGCGCCGAAGCAGATGCGCCCGGAACAGGATCTGCCGGTGACGGTCAGCGCACCGCAGCTGGCCGGCAAGGCCGCGCACGTCACCGTGTCGGCGGTGGATGTGGGCATCCTCAACATCACCCGTTTCCCCGTGCCCGATGCCGGCGCGCACTTCTTCGCCCAGCGCCGCCTCGGCATCGATGCCTATGACATCTACAGCCGGGTGATCGAGAGCTTCGACGGCGGCGCCGGCAAGCTGAAGTTCGGCGGTGACATGGCGCTGCAGTCCCTGCCTCAGGCCAAGCGGCCGACCGCGCGCGTGCAGACCGTGGATCTGTTCTCCGGCCCGGTCAAGCTTGATGCCAAGGGCAATGCCCGCATCCGCCTCAAGGTGCCGGACTTCAACGGCACACTGCGCGTGTCGGCGTTGGTGTACAGCGATGACCAGTACGGCAAGCGCGACGTGGAAACGGTGGTGCGTGCACCGATCCTGGCCGAGGCCAGCATGCCGCGCGTGCTCGCCCCGGGCGACCGCAGCACCGTGACGCTGGATGTGCAGAACTTCACCGGCAAGCCGGGCCAGTTCAACGTGCGCGTGGACAGCGAGGGACCGCTGGCCCTGGGCGAGGGCAGCCGCAGCGTGCAGCTCAACGCCGATGCGAAGACCACGCTGAGCTTCCCGCTGTCGGCACGCGAAGGCCACAGCGTGGCGAAGGTGCGGGTGCGTGTGGAAGGCAATGGCTTCAAGGCCGACCGCCGCTACGACCTGCCGGTGCGTGCGGCATGGCCGCAGGTGCTGCGCTCGCAGGTACGCACGCTCGACCCGCTGGCGGCGGTCAGCCTCGACAGCGGTCTGGCCGATGGCCTGATGTCCGAGTCGGTCAATGCGCGCCTGCTGGTCAGCCCGCTGCCCCCGATTCCGTTTGCCAGTGCTCTGCAGGGCGCGCTGAATTACCCGTATGGCTGCGCCGAGCAGACCACCAGCAAGGGCTACGCTGCGCTGATCCTGGATCAGGCCACGTCGTCGATGCTCGGCGCAGACGGCCTGGATGCCAAGACCCGCCGCGAACGCATGGAGGGCGCGTTCGGCCGCCTGGCGTCGATGCAGGTGGCCAACGGCAACTTCTCGATGTGGGGCGACGATGGTTATGTGAACCCGTGGCTGACCCCGTACATCGCCGAGTTCCTGCTTGATGCCCGGGATGCCGGCTTCGCCGTACCGGACAACGTGCTGCAGAAGGCACTGAACCGTCTCAGCGAGGATCTGCTGTCCGGTGGCAACCCGTTCTACGGGCAGGACGAGCGCGAGAAGCTGAAGTTCGCCAACCAGGCGTATTCCGGCTACGTGCTGGCCCGGGTCAACCGTGCGCCGCTGGGTACGCTGCGCACGCTGTACGACAACGAGCGCAGCAAGGCGGTTGGCGGCCTGTCGCTGGTCCACCTGGGTGTGGCGCTGTCGCTGCAGGGCGACGCCAAGCGAGGCCAGGCCGCGTTGGAAGCTGCCTTCGCCAAGTCCAGCAGCGAGCGCCCGTCGTACTTCGGCGACTACGGCAGCGCGATCCGTGATGATGCGCTGATGATCGCGCTGACCCACGAGAACAAGCTGGCGAAGTCGGCATGGGATGCGCGTGCGGTTGATCTCGGCCGCGGCCTGGATGCGCGCCGCAACGCCGGCTGGATGTGGCTGAGCACGCAGGAGCAGGTCGCCATTGCCCGCCTCGGCAAGGCGCTGGCGGCCAACCAGAAGGCACTGGTGGCCGGCGAGCTGGTGATCGGTGGCAACAGTGAATCGATCAGCGAGCGCAAGCTGTTCGGCCGCACCTTCAGCGCCAGCGAACTGGCCAGCGGAGTGCGCTTCACTCCGCAGGGCCAGCCCCCGATGTTCGCCAGCATCGATGTGGCGGGCATCCCGCGCAGTGCGCCCGCGCCGGACAACAGTGTGATCGGTGTCGAGCGCAGCTACTTCGGTACCGACGGCAAGCCGTGGTCGCCGCGCCCGCTGAAGGAAGGCGAAGCGCTGATCGTGCGGGTCACCGTCAGTGCCGACACCACCATGCCGGATGCGCTGCTGACCGATCTGCTGCCGGCCGGCCTGGAGATCGAGAACTTCAACCTGGGCGATGCGAAGCAGTGGGCGGACGTGGTCGTCGATGGCATCACCATCAGCGACCGCGGTGACGCGGCCGATACCAAGCATGAGGAGTTCCGCGACGACCGCTACGTGGCAGCGCTCAAGCTCTCGCGCGGCGGAAAGGCCAATGTGTTCTACCTGGTGCGTGCGGTGACCCCGGGCACCTACTCGGTGCCGCCGCCGCTGGTGGAAGACATGTACCGGCCGCAGCTGCGTGGCGTCGGCCGCAGCAACCCGACCACGATCACGGTGGTGCAGCCGTGACCGCGCGGACGGGCCGCGACGGCGCGGCCCGTCCTGCTGGCAACCTGCAATGAAGAACGCGATGACGACCCGGCGGGCGGACCTGCGCCGCCGGCTGCGGCCGCTGTGGCCGTGGCTGCGCTGGGGAACAGCGGGTCTGCTGACGCTGCTGCTGGTACTGGACGTCGTTTTCCCGCCGCCACTGCCGAAGCAGCGCGACACCAGCACCCTGGTGGTGGCTGCCGACGGCACGCCACTGCGTGCGTTCGCCGATGCCGAGGGCGTGTGGCGCTATCCGGCCTCGATCGACAGCGTCTCGCCGTTGTACCTGCAGGCGTTGTTGACCTACGAGGACCGCTGGTTCTGGCGCCATCCGGGCATCAACCCGCTGGCGATCCTGCGTGCCAGCGGCCAGCTGCTGCGCGGCGGCCGCATCGTTTCCGGTGGCTCGACCCTGACCATGCAGGTGGCACGCATCCTCGACCCGCATTCGCGTACCCCGTGGGGCAAGCTCAAGCAGGTGCTGCGGGCCCTGCAGCTGGAAGTGCATCTTTCCAAGCGGGAGATCCTGGCCCTGTATCTGGAGCGTGCGCCCTACGGCGGCACCATCGAGGGCGTGGAGGCTGCCAGCTGGGCCTACCTGGGCAAGCCGGCCGCGCAGCTGTCACATGCCGAGGCCGCGTTGCTGGCGGTGCTGCCACAGGCACCCAGCCGCCTGCGCCCGGACCGCCATCCGGAAGCGGCGCAGAAGGCACGTGACAAGGTGCTGGCACGCATGGCCGAACGGGGGGCGTGGACACCGGATGAGGTGGAGGATGCACGCATCGAGAACGTGGTGGCGCGGTCGCTGCGACCGCCACTGCATGCGGCATTGCTGGCGCAGCGGCTGCATGCGGCACACCCCGGCCAGGCGCGCATCCGGAGCAGCATCGACATCGGCCTGCAGCGCACACTGGAAGAGCGCGTGGCCAGCTATTTCTCGAGCCTGCCGGAGCGGACGTCGGCGGCATTGCTGGTGGTCGACAACCAGACCCTGCAGGCGCGCGCCTACGTGGGAACGCTGTCCTTCGGCGACCGCCAGCGCCTGGGCCACGTCGACATGGTTCAGGCCTGGCGCTCGCCGGGTTCGACCCTCAAGCCGTTCCTGTACGCGATGGCGCTGGATGACGGCCTGATCCACTCGGAGAGCCTGCTGGTGGACGCGCCGCAGAGCTTCGGCAGCTACCGCCCGGGCAACTTCGACATGGCGTTCAATGGACCGATCGGCGCCTCCAGTGCGTTGCGTCTGTCGCTCAACGTACCCTCGGTGGACCTGCTGCAGCGGGTCGGCGCCGCGCGCTTTGCCGCGCGCCTGTCACACGCCGGCATCCAGCTGCGGTTTCCCGCGGGCAGCCCCCCCAATCTCTCGCTGATACTCGGTGGCACCGGCGCGAGGCTGGAAGATCTGGTCGGGGCATTCGCCGCACTGAACCGCAACGGTATCGCCGGCCGCGTGCGCTACACCGATGACGAGCCGATGATCGAGCGGCGGCTGGCGTCGCCGGGGGCGAGCTGGATCGTACGCGAGATGCTGGAGTCGAACCCGCGTCCGGGGTATGGCGTGGGCACCTTCGATGTGGGAGGGCGCCCCCGCGTTGCCTGGAAGACCGGGACCAGTTACGGCTACCGCGATGCCTGGGCCATCGGCAGCACGCGGCATTACACCGTGGGCGTATGGGTGGGGCGGCCCGACGGCACGCCCCTGCCGGGCCAGTACGGCGCGGTCACCGCGCTGCCGCTGATGTTCGAGGTGGTCGACAGTCTGCCGCGCCAGCGTGGCGATTCGGCGGCGGCACCGATGCCGGCCAGCGTCAGCCAGGGCGACATCTGCTGGCCGACCGGTGAACGCGCCGAAGGATTGCCGCCGGCCGTGTGCCAGCGGCGGATGCCGGCGTACCTGCTCGACGGCGCCGTACCGCTCACGTTCCCCGAGCGCGAAGCCCGGCGTTGGCAACCGGGCCGTCAGCGCTACCTGGCAGATGCACGCACCGGTCTACGCGTCTCGGCCGATTGTCGTCTGCCTCATGAGGAGGTGGCGCGCGAAATCGCCCGTTGGCCGGCGCTGCTGTCGCCGTGGCTGCCGAAGGCGACCCGGGAGCTGTCGCAGCTGCCGGCGCTGTCACCGGACTGCCGCGACGATGGCCGTGAGGCCAGCGTGGCGCTGCACGTGGACGGTCTGAATGACGGGGCCACGCTGGCGCGCGCGCCCAATGCCGAACACGGCGTGCGCCTGCAGCTGCGCGCGCTGGGCAGCGAGCAGGCAGTGGACTGGCTGCTGGATGGCCGCTGGATCGCACAGACCCGGGGATCTCAGCTGATGCAGCGCGAGTTCGCCGAACCGGGTAGCCATACGCTGACCGCGCTGGCTGCCGATGGCGCGTGGACGCAGGTGCGTTTCAACGTCCTCCGGTAGGTGCCGGCCCACGGCCGGCACGCGATATCCGATACGCGCAGCGCTATTCCCCGATCCACCCGTCCAGCAGGTCGGCGAACTCATCGGCGTGCTCTTCTTCCTGCGCCAGGATCTCCTCGAGGATGCGCTTGGTGGTCGTGTCGCGATCACCGATGAAGTCGATCATCTCGCGGTAGCTGTCGATGGCGATGCGTTCGGCGACCAGATTCTCGCGGACCATGTCACGCAGGTCGCTGCCCTCCTTGTACTCGGCATGCGAACGCGCGCTCAGCGTGTCCGGATTGAGGTCCGGCTCGCCGCCGAGCTGGACGATGCGTTCGGCCAGCTTGCCAGCATGCGCCTGTTCCTGCTGCGCATGCTCAAGGAACTCGGCCTTGACCGCATCGGCCAGCATCCCCTTGGCGGTGAAGTAATGCCGGTAGTAGCGCAGCACGCAGACATACTCGGTGGCGAGGGCGTCGTTGAGCAGCTTGATCACGGCCTTGCGGTCGGCACTGTAGCTTTCGGTGATCGCGCCATCTTCAAGATTGCGCCGCGCGCGTTCGCGCAGGACCTTGCGGTCGCTGATGCCGGGAAGCGGGTGGGCAGACGTGGTGGCGTTGGCTGGCGTATTGGACATGGCTGGCCGTTTCCTCTTGCGGTGGAAGATCAGGTGGGCAGGTGCTCCAGCACGTACTCGGCCGAGGACACTTCGAACTGCCCGGGCTGCTCGATCCAGGCCGCGCGGACGACGCCGTCGTCCACGTACAGGGCAAACCGGCGCGAGCGGATGCCCATGCCCGAAGCACTGGCATCCAGTTCCAGGCCCAGCGCGCGGGTCAGTTCGGCATTGCCGTCGGACAGCATCAGCAGGCCCTCGGGTACGTGCTGGTCAGCGGCCCAGGCCTTCATCACGAACGGATCGTTGACCGCCATGCAGTAGACCTCGATGCCGCGCTGGCGGAACGCCTCGAACTTCTCGACGAAGCCGGGCAGGTGGCGGGCCGAGCAAGTGGGGGTGAAGGCGCCGGGCACGGCGAACAGCACCACTTTGCGGGCGTCGAACAGCGAGTGCGTATCGAGCGTCTCGATGCCCTCGCGGATGCGCTTGAGGGTCACTTCCGGAATGCGGTCGCCGACATGGATGGTCATGATGGACTCCTTGCTGGGGCAGGCTAGTTGGCGGGATGGGACAGGGGCGTCAAGACATTGGAAACCCCGCGTGCAGGCCCCATCTTCAGGGGGCACGCGCCAGGGTTCCAGCCACAGCGTGGCGCAGGCCGATGGCAGGCGCATTGCGCAGGATCAGTCGGCCTCACCGGGGCCGCACGAGGGGCGGCGTAGCATCGCCGGCGCGTAGAATGAACCCGGGGCGGCGCCACCGGCGCGGCCGAAGCGAATCGAGGTAGCTGGATGGAATTCAAGGATTACTACGCCACCCTGGGGGTGGAACCGAGTGCGGGTGATGCGGAGATCAAGACCGCATACCGCCGGCTGGCACGCAAGTACCACCCGGACGTCAGCAAGGAGGCCGGGGCCGAAGACAGGTTCAAGGCGGTCAATGAAGCCTATGAGGCGCTGCGCGATCCGGAAAAGCGCGCGGCCTATGACCAGCTGCGCGCGCAGGGCTACCGGCCGGGCGAGGAATTCAATGTGCCGCCGAACTACGGTGGCGGTGGCTTCAATTTCGAGGAAGTGTTCGGCGGTGGTGGCCCCAATGGCGGCTTCAGCGACTTCTTCGAGAGCCTGTTCGCCCGCCAGCGCGGTGGCCAGGGACCGGGCCCGGGATTCAGCAGCCAGGGGCATGCACCCAACCGCGATACCCGCGCCAAGCTGTCGGTGCCGCTGGAGGCCGCCTACAACGGCGACAGCCTGCGCATCACCGTCAACGGCAGGCAGCTGGATGTGCGCGTGCCCAAGGGCATCCGTCCCGGCCAGGTGATCCGTCTGGCGGGGCAGGGCAACCACGGTGGCAACCTGCTGCTGGAGGTGGAGTACGCCGCACACCCGCAGTTCGAGGTCGATGGCCGCAACATCCTGTATTCGCTGCAGGTCACGCCCTGGCAGGCAGCGCTGGGCACCAGCATCAGCGTGCCCACGCTGGGCGGCGCGGTGGAGCTGAAGATTCCGGCCGATTCCGAAGCCGGTCGCAAGCTTCGCCTGCGCGGCCGCGGCCTGCCGGGCAATCCCGACGGCGATCAGATCGTCGAGCTGGAGATCATTGCCCCGGCCGCCACCGACGAAGCGCAGAAGAAGGCATACCGCAACCTGGCCAAGGCCTTCGGCGAATCAATCTGACGCCCTGGGCAGGGCCCTCGGTGAATCAACCCAGGGGTAGCGCCGGGCCATGCCCGGCGGCTCCTGACCCGCTGCGCTCGCCGGGCATGGCC
>NZ_JASGBV010000162.1:1658-1957 GCF_030053245.1 Stenotrophomonas sp. RS-48 | reverse complement strand
ATACCCGGTCTCTTGATTGGCTTCTGGATCATCCAGCGAACCTGGCGATCTCGGTGATCAGTTCTGCATCGCGGACTGTCCAACCTACAGGCGGTGCGCACCATAGTGCCTGCGATAGCCCAAAGCATGTGCCCGCTTGGCGACAGGCGGTTTTGACCAAGGCGCTTGCGTCGGTCTGCTTAGGCGTTGCAATGGACTGCGCCTCGGTAAAGTCAGATGTGCGCATAGAGTCTCCCTCGTTGAGAAAGGATGTCAGGATGATTTGCCTGCTTGATGCCTGTCAGGTCAGTAGCCTGCTT
>NZ_JASGBV010000162.1:0-1168 GCF_030053245.1 Stenotrophomonas sp. RS-48 | reverse complement strand
ATCATCCATGCATCCATGACTTCAAAAATATCAATTCCAAACTCTGGATTGGCAGGGTCTTCATGCCACCATATCAAGCTTTCGGTATCGGTATGTCTGCTTGAGTCCACCGCGACATAGTCTCCGCCGCCGTTTGAGAACACCGTGGTCCAATTCTCAGCAGAAGAATCGTCTTCCTCCTCAATCAAATCGGAAATCCGTGACTGGTCGGCAAGACATTGCGGACCCATTGAGTAGGCGGGAAAAAAGGCATACCCGTCGTGCACTTCGCGATAGAAATCTTGAAGCCTGGCGGGAAGGTTCCTGAACTTGTTGGTCTTGGCGGCATTCCCTTCTACAGGTGTCCCGCCCACGTAGTAGAAGAATCTATCGCCGTCATGAAAAACATATGCCATTTCGATTTTTGCGCCCAGTAGCACTACGGTACCCAGCAGGCAGCCGTTGAGCAGTGCAATGGTTGATGGAAATTCATCTGAAAATGAGGTCCAGCCACCGGGATACGCTGGCGCGATATCAAGGCTCAGCCCGAATCTATCCCACCCTCTGGGAAGAGCTACGTCTCGAGGGACATCCTTGAGTTCATAACATACCTTTCGATGAGAGAATGTGGTGCCGAGGTCTTTGATGATGTCGCTGCGTGTAATAATTGCATTGATCCTGTAGGGGGGGCGAGCGTCGCATGGATTCTGTGCTTGCCAGAGATCCAGCGCATACGGTGGCCTTCTGGATTCTTCCACTCCGGTGCGCCACGCTTCGAGAGGACATCGATCTTCCTTGACCACGTGCTGGGCCGTGGGGCGGGGCACTTTGGTAAATGCAAAATCGCGGATCTCGCGACCGTAGTAGCGAACGCTGCAGGTGTCAGCGCGCCTTCGCGATAGTCGCAGCGTGGTGAAGCAGGATGGTCCGGACCAGAATGTGAATGCCAACAGGCACGGCCTGCTAAGGTGGCGGCGAGGGGATATGGAAGCGCATATCTTTGGCGGGCCAGTCGCTGTCGTCGTCGAACCGGGATAGCCAGCGTCCTGCATCAACATCAGAGAAGCGCTCGTTTGGATCGCCCGACCATTGGCCCAAACCGACCAAGCCTAGATTTTTATGTCGGATGGGGTTTATCAGCTTGTTCAGGGTGCAATGTTGTGTAGGCAAGGGGACACGCAGCTTACCT
>NZ_JASGBV010000022.1:0-82089 GCF_030053245.1 Stenotrophomonas sp. RS-48 | reverse complement strand
GTGCATGACAGCCTGCGCGGCTACAGCAAGTATCTGCGCATCCCCAGCGCCTGCATCTACGGCGGCGTCGATGAAGCGCCCCAGCGGATTGGCCGCCAGCAGCATGACCAGCACAGACAGCAGGATGGCAGCGACCATCACCGGGATGTGGTCGGCGATGCCGACGGCCGTGATCACCGAGTCCAGCGAGAACACGATATCGATGATGGCGATCTGCAGGATGACCATGCCGAACACGCCCGACGCCTTGCTGGTCGCCGGATTCTCGTCTTCGCCACCGGTGATCAGTTCCTTGATCTCCATGTAACCCTTGATGATCAGGAACAGGCCACCCACGATCAGCACCAGGTCGCGGATGGAGATGCCCATGCCGGCCACGGTGAACAGGTTGGCGGCCATGTGGGCCAGGTAGGCCAGCGACACCAGCAGTGCGATACGGGTGATGCAGGCCACGGCGATGCCGAGCTTGCGCGCAAAGGGACGGCGCTCTTCCGGCAGCTTGCTGACCGCGATGGAGATGAACACCAGATTGTCGATGCCGAGCACGATTTCCAGCGCGCTCAGGGTGAACAGGGTCACCCAGGCGTTGGGGTCGGCGAGGAACTCAAAGGACATGGAAACTCTTCAAGGCAGTGGGGGAATGGGGGTTCAGCCGTAGCGGCCGGCCAGTGCATGCGGGACCACGACCAGGGCCCAGCACAGCAGTACGTTCATCATCAGCACGAACACGGCGGCCGAACCCATGTCCTTGGCGCGCCCGGCCAGCTCGTGGATCTCGCTGCCGTAGCGCTCGATCACGGCCTCGATGGCGGAGTTGGCCAGTTCCATCGCCAGCACCAGCAGCATCGAGCCGATCAGCAGCGCGCGCTCCACCGGGGTCTGGCCGAGCCAGATCGCCACCGGGGTCAGCAGGACCAGCAGGTAGACCTCCAGCCGGAACGAGGACTCATGCAGCCAGGCAGCCCGCAGGCCCTGCCAGGACCAGCGCGCGGCCTGGAAGATGCGGCGCGGGCCGCGCGGCATGTGGCCGAACTGGTCAGCCACGGGTGGAGCATCCAGCAACGGGGGCGCGGCGCAGCGACCGCTCAGACGCACGGCAGGGAGTCATGGGTGCACAGGGATGGGCAGACAGTCGCCATTTTGCCACAAGGCCGCCGGCCATACTCCGCGCGGCCGGGCCGAATGGCCTGCCGGGGACAAGCGCGGGCCGCGCCCGCCTCCTATGATGTCTCCCTCCTTCCTGCCTGGAGTGCACGATGTCCCACCGCCGTCCCGCTCTGCTGATGCTGGGCCTGCTGACCCTTGCGCCGCTGGCGCTGGCACGCGTTCCCTCGCCGTCGCCCCGCGTTCCCGAGCAGGTCTCCAACGTGGCCTGGGCCGCCGACATGGCCGCCTTCGCCGCCGCCGACAAGGTCGCCCCGCCGCCTCGTGGTGGCATCGAGTTCATCGGCAGTTCGTCGTTCCGGATGTGGGACAGCCTGGCGGCCGATTTCGCCGGCCAGCCGGTGTTCAACCGGGGCTTCGGCGGCTCGGAAGTCCGGGACAGCACCTGGTATGCCGGGCAGATCGTGATCCCGTACGCGCCGTGCAAGGTGTTCCTGTACGCCGGCGACAACGACCTCAACAGCGGCCGCAGCGCCGTGCAGGTGCGCGACGATGTGGTCGCCTTCGTGCAGCGCGTGCATCGCGACCTGCCCAAGACCCGGGTGGAATACGTGTCGATCAAGCCCAGCCCGTCACGGGCGCACCTGATGCCGGCGATCAACGAGGCCAACACGCTGGTCAAGGCGGCGCTGGCCAGGCTGCCCAACACCGGCTTCACCGACATCTACACGCCGATGCTGGGCGCCGACGGCCAGCCTGATCGCGCGCTGTTCCGTGAGGACATGCTGCACATGACGCCCGCCGGATATGCCATCTGGACCCGCGCGCTGGCACCGAAGGTGACCTGCGACTGAGACACTGCGCACGCCGGGCATGGCCCGGCGCTACCCCCGCCATTCCGCGGAATGCCCGCTTCTGATCCGGCAAGAGCCCTCTAGCGGAAAATCACGGTGGCTTCGGTTCCCTGCCCGGGTTCGCTGGAGAGGCTGACCTTCCAGCCGAAGCGATCGCACAGCCGGCGTACGATCGACAGGCCCAGTCCGGTACCCTGCGGGCGACTGGGTTCGGCGCGGTAGAACGGCTCGAACGCGCGCGACAGCGCTTCGGCAGACATGCCGATGCCGGTGTCGCGCACCACCACCCGGTCGTCGCGCACATGCACGTCGATGCGGCCTTCGTCGGTATAGCTGCAGGCGTTGCGCACCAGGTTGCTGACCACCACCTGCAGCACCCGCGGCGGCGCATGCAGATTCACCGGTCCGTCGCTGTGCAGGTGCACCACGACCGGGCGCGTACCCAGCAGTTCGTTGGCGTTGTCCACCTCGTGACGGACGATGTCGTTGACATCGAACAGCTCGACCTGCGGCTCGACATCCGCCTCGCGGGCAAGGATCAGGAAGGCGTCGATCACCGCTTCCATGTCACGCCCGGCACGCTGGATGCGCTGCAGGCTGCGGCGCAGGCGCGGCTGCAGGGAATCATCCCCCAGCGCCATGTCGCTGGCCACGCGGATCACCGTCAACGGCGTGCGCAGTTCATGGCTGGCATCGCGGGTGAAGTTGCGTTCGCGGGCGACATGCGCGCTGACCCGGTTGGCCAGCGAATGCAGGGCCGCGGCGAGCTGCCGGGTCTCGCCCTGCATGTCCGCCGGCAGTTTGTTCGGTTCCAGATCGGCTGCCTCGGGGTGGCCGGGGTCCCAGCGCGACACGCGCCGCGCCAGCCAGTTCACCGGCGATACCAGACGCTTGGACGCGCGATAGGTGATCCAGCTGGCGCCATACACCGCCAGCAGGGTCAGCAGCACCGGCACGATGCCGAACCAGAACGCCAGCATTTCCGCGCGTGAGCGCAGGAATACCAGATACAGGCGGCCGGCCGGCCGCACATCGACCAGGACCAGCTGGTCATCCGCCGGCAGTTCGTGGAAACCGGGCTCCAGGTCGCGCAGGTTGGCCGGCAGCGACAACGCGGACTGGCCGCTTTCCAGCAGGTAGCCGCGGATGTTCTGCGTATTGGGGGGAGGCTGTGCGGGGGACGCGTCGTGCAGCGTCCAGTAATACGCCGCTTCCTCGCGCAGCGCTGCACCGACCAGGCTGTGCTTGATGACCAGCGACACCAGCCATGCGCCCAGCAGGATGCCCAGGCTGGCCAGCACTGCCTGCAGGATGAAGGCGATACGGATCTTGCGCGGCAGGCCGTGCGGCATTGCGGGGTCCCGGTCAGAGCGCTGCGATTATAGGCAGCGCACCGCGCCGTGGTCGTGCAGGGATGATGACCGCCGACACTGCCGGTCGGTCATCCCCTGCCCTGTTGCCCGTCCGCTACCGCACCGGGCCTGCAGCTGCACCGGCACGGTCCCTGCTCAGGCCATCGGCTGGGCGATGTCGGCAATGCGATAGCCGGCGCTCTGCACGGTATGCAGCAGCGGGCGATCGAACGGCTTGTCGATGATCTTGCGCAGGTTGTACAGATGGCTGCGCAGGGTGTCCGAATCCGGCAACCCGTTGCCCCAGATCTCGCGCTCGATTTCCTGGCGGGTGACAACCCGCGGCGATTCGCGCATCAGAATCGTCAACAGGCGCAGGCCGATCGGCGACAGCTGCAGTTCGGTGCCGGCGCGGGTGGCGCGCATGCTGACCGGATCGAGCACCAGGTCGGCGACCTTGAGCACTTCCGAACCCACCTGGCGGCGTTCGCGGCGGATCAGCGCGCGCAGGCGTGCTTCCAGTTCCTGGATCGCGAACGGCTTGGTCAGGTAGTCATCGGCACCGAAACCCAGGCCGGTGAGCTTGTCGTCCAGCGTATCGCGCGCGGTCAGCATCAGCACCGGCGTCGATTTGCGCGCATCGTTGCGCAGCCGCCGGCAGACTTCGATGCCATCCAGCCGCGGCAGCATCAGGTCCAGCACCACCACGTCATAGCTGTTCTCCGCCGCAAGCCGGTAGCCGTCCAGGCCATCCTGTGCATAGTCGACTTCGAAGCCACGACCTTCCAGGTATTCGCCGATCATCTCGGAGATGTTGCGGTTGTCTTCGACCACCAGCACCAAGCCGGAAGTCTCCTTCGTCTGACGCATGTGATTCCCTCTAACTTCAGCTTTGTGAAACATGCCGGATCGACGGTGGAGGCAATGTGAAGTTCCGTCAAGAGGTCCGATCCGCTGCTCAGAGCAGCGGCTTGAGCAGGGGCCAGACGTTGTCGAGCACCTTCGGCTGGGCCTGGGCGGTGGGGTGCAGACCGTCGGCCTGCATCATCCCCGGCTGCAGGGCCACCCCCTCCAGCAGGAACGGCAGCAGCGGCACAGCGTAGCGGTCGGCCAGCGCGCGGTAGGCGGCCGCCAGCCGCTGGCGGTACGCCGGGCCGTAATTCGGTGGCACATCGATGCCCAGCAGCAGCACCTTGGCGCCCGCCTTCTGGCTGGCCTGCACCATCTTTTCCAGATTGCCCTGCACCTGCGCCGGGGTCAGCCCGCGCAGGGCGTCGTTGCCCCCCAGAGCGATCACCACCACGTCCGGCTTCTCCTTCGCCAGCAGGCCCGGCAGCCGGGTCAGGGCGCCGGCGGTGGTCTCGCCGCTCATGCTGGCGTTGACGATCCGCGCCGGCGTTTTCGACTGCTGCCTGACCCGCTGCTGCAGCAGGCTGACCCAGCCGGCATCGGCAGGGATATTGTGGGCAGCACTGAGGCTGTCGCCGAGCACCAGGACGGTACCGGCCGGACCTTTGGCACAGGCCAGCCCGGGCAACAGCAGGAACCCTAGCAACAGCACCATCATCATGCCGGCTCGCCGGCTCCATCCCGTCTTGCGCATTGGAGTCTCCTCATCGACAGCCTGTCCCCCCGCAGCGCGCCCGTCGCCATCGCCGTCGACCAGGTCGGCAAATCCGTGCATGGCCCGGAGGGTGAAGTCCACATACTGGACAACATCACTTTGACGGTCCATGAAGGCACCAGCGTGGCCATCGTCGGCGCCTCCGGCTCCGGCAAGACCACCCTGCTCGGCCTGCTCGCCGGGCTGGACCTGCCCAGCCGCGGTCGCATCGCTCTGGCCGGGCACGAACTGTCCAGCCTGGATGAGGAAGCCCGCGCGCAGCTGCGTGCTCGCGAGGTCGGCTTCGTCTTCCAGAGCTTCCACCTGCTGCCGGCGCTGACCGCCGCCGAGAACGTCGCCCTGCCACTGGAGCTGGGCGGGCGCGAGGATCGCGCGCGGGTGGACGCCGTGCTGGACCAGGTCGGGCTGGCCCATCGCGCCCGCCATTACCCGCGCCAGCTGTCCGGCGGCGAACAGCAGCGCGTGGCATTGGCGCGTGCCTTCGTCACCCGGCCGCGCATCCTGTTCGCCGACGAGCCGACCGGCTCGCTGGACCAGAGCACCGGCCAGCACATCAGCGACCTGCTGTTCGAGCTCAACGCCGGCAGCGGCACCACGCTGGTGCTGGTCACCCACGATCTGCGCCTGGCCCAGCGCTGCCAGCACATCCACCGCATCGACAACGGCCGCCTGCAGGCGGTCGCGCACGAGGCCCGCGCATGAACCTGCTGCGGCATGCGTGGCGCGCGCTGCGCCGCGAAGCCCTGGCCGGCGACCTGCTGACCGTGTTCGCCGCGCTGGTACTGGGCGTGGCGGTGATGACCGCGGTCGGCACGCTGGTGAACCGGGTCAACCTGGCACTGACCAGCAGCGCTGCGGAGATGCTCGGCGGCGACCTCGGCGTCGCCGGTCGTGACGACCCGCCGGCCGCCTTCGCCGAAGAGGCCAGGCAGCGGGGACTGGCATCCACCCGCATGGCCAGTTTCGGCACCGTGCTGTTCCAGGGCGATGCCAGCCAGATGGCCAGCATCAAGGCGGTACAGGCCGGCTATCCGCTGCGGGGGACGCTGCGGGTACGCAGCACGCCCGGTGGTGCGCTGATCGACGATGCCGGCATGCCGCCGCAGGGCCAGGCCTATGCCGATCCCCGCCTGCTGCAGGCGCTGGGGTTGAAGGCCGGCGATGACCTCGAGTTCGGCGCCGGTACGCTGCGCATCGCCGGCATCATCGAGGCCGAACCGGATGCCGGCGGCGACCTCCTCACGCTGTCGCCGACGTTGCTGGTCAATCGCGCTGATGTCGACGGCACCGGCCTGCTCGGTCCCGGCAGCCGCATCAGCTACCGGCTGATGTTCGCCGGGCCGGCCGACCGGATCGCGGCGTTCCGGCAATGGCTGCAGCCACAGGTGAAGGGCATGCGCCTGCTCAGCGTGGATGACACCCAGCGCGGCGTGCGCCAGGCGTTCGATCTGGCCGGGCGCTTCCTCGGCCTGAGCGCGCTGCTGGCGGTGCTGCTGGCCGGCGTTGCCACCGCGCTGGCCGCCAACCGCTTCGCCCTGCGCCGCATCGACCAGGTGGCGGTCCTGCGTTGCCTGGGAGCACGCCAGCGCGACATCCTGCTGGGCCTGGCACTGCAGCTGCTGATGCTGGCCGTTCCGGCCTGCCTGCTCGGCATTGGACTGGGCATGGCCGCGCAGGAAAGCCTGGTACAGGTGCTGGGCAGCCTGATACCGCAGCGCCTGCCGCTGCCACAGGCAACACCGGCGCTGACCGGTGCAGGCATCGGTCTGTTGCTGCTGTTCGGCTTCGGCCTGCCGCCGCTGCTGCGCCTGCGCGGAGTGCCGCCGATGCGCGTGCTCAACCGCTCCTTCGCTGCACTGCCGCCCGCCTCGCTGCTGGCCTACGTCGCCGCCCTGCTGGCCAGCCTGGTGCTGGCCGTGCAGGTGACCGGCGACCTGAAGCTGGCCCTGTGGGTGCTGGGTGGCCTGGCCGCTCTCGCCGCAGCGGCGGGCCTGGGCGGCTTCGTGCTGCTGCAGGTGCTGCGCAGCCTGCAGCACCGCCTGCACGGCAACTGGCGACTAGGCCTGGCCGCCCTGACCCGCCGCCGGATGCTGGCGGTGATGCAGCTGGTGGGCCTGTCGCTGTCGCTGTGCGCGCTGCTGCTGCTGGCCGTGACCGGGCCGGGGCTGCTGCAGCAGTGGCGCGAGCGCCTGCCGGAGGACACGCCGAACTACTTCCTGATCAACATCCAGCCCGAACAGCGCGACGGCGTGCTGGGGGCACTGCGCGCGCTGGGTGCTGCCGATGCCAGCATCGAACCGATGGCCACCGGCCGCCTGATCGCGATCAACGGCAAGCCGCCGGTGCGCGTGGACCAGGCGCAGGACGGCCAGGGGCGGGAAAACGGCCCGCGCGAGGACGACGACGAGAACCGGCCACTGAACTTCAGCTGGCGCAGCACCTTCCCGCCGGCCAATACGCTGCTTGAGGGCCACTTCTGGAAGGCGGACAGCACTGCGCCCGAAGCCTCGGTGGAAACCGGCTGGGCCAAACGCTACGGCGTCTCGACCGGCGACCGTATCGGCATTTCCGTGGGCGAGCAGCAGCGCGAGTTCACCGTGACCAGCGTGCGCAAGGCGGACTGGAACACGTTCCGGCCGAACTTCTTCGTGCTGTTGAATCCGAACGCCGTGGGCGACACCCCGCACAACCTGCTGTCGGCGTTCCACCTGCCGGCCGGCCAGGCAGCCGGGCTGGGCGAACTGGTGCGTGCACAGCCGAACCTGTCGCTGCTGGACGTGGATGCGGTGATCTCGCAGGTGCGCGACGTGATGGAACGGGTGGCGCAGGCGGTGCAGCTGGTGATGGTGTTCAGCCTGCTGGCCGGCGTGCTGGTCCTGCTGGCTGCCCTGCAGGCCACGGCCGGCGAGCGCCGCTACGACAGCGCGGTACTGCGCACGCTGGGCGCGACCCGGCGCCAGCTGCGCGGTGCGGTACTGGTCGAGTTCGGAGCACTGGGCACGCTCGCCGCGCTGCTGGCGGTGGGCGCCACGGCCGTGATCGGGCTGGTGGTGTCGCAGAAGGTGTTCGAACTGCCGCTGCTGCCGCCGTGGCCGGGCCTGCTGCTGGGCGGCGTGGTCGGCATCGGGCTGAGCCTGCTGGCGGGCTGGTGGGGCACCCGGCGCATCCTGCATACCCCGCCCGCCCTGGCCCTGCGCGAAACCTGACGCAGGCGCGCCCCGGAAGGCGTGCCGGGCAAGCCCGGCACCCTTCCTTCCGGTAGATCCACGCCATGCGTGGGTCCGGCTGTGGCCTCGAGCATGGCTCGACCCTACTGGGCCTTTTCCACGTACCTGGCGAACACTTCGTCGATCTGCGCGTCCTTCACCTGCTTGCCGTCCTGCAGGTCCTGCGCCTGGGTGAACAGCGGAATGATCATCGCCATCCCATCCAGCTTGGTCTTCAGGTGCACGCCCGGAGCCTGGGTCAGGAAGCCGTCCCAGCGCTGGCGGACCTTGGCCCAGTAGCCGGCGGTGGCCTTCCAGTAGTCGCGCGCCGGGGTGAAGTCGATCTCGGTGGTCTTCACGTAGTCGTTGAAGCCGAACTCGCGCGCGATCTCCATCTGGCTGCCGTCGGTGTTGCGCTGCACCTTGGTGTTGAACTGCTCGTGGGTCCAGCCGTTCGGGGTGAGCGTGTGGCGGTTGACCACCGCCAGCGCGTTGTAGTCGCTGCGCTTGGTGTACTCACGGCGCGGCAGCGGGCGCCAGCTCAGGTCGCTGGTCCAGCTCGGCACGTTGTTGGTGTAGGTCCATTTGCCGGTGCCGCAGTAGCGCGGTGCATCGCTCACTTCATACACGCACTGGGTCCAGGCGCCCTGGTTCACCGCCGCCGGGATGCTGCGCACCCGCCAGGTCTGGTCGGCACTGAACTCGAAGCGGTTCGGGGCCTCGTAGACCCAGTCCTGGCGCCAGTGCTTGGTGATGTGGCCGCTCTTCTCGTCCAGCAGCAGGTGTTGCAGCACGATGCGCTTCGGGCTGTCCTCGACCACGATGACCATTTCATTGCCGCCGCTGCGCATCGCCGGCGCGCGCTCGTAGCCCGGCTTCAGCAGCACGGTTTCGTCGAAGGCGAAATCCACGGTGTACTCACCCTGCATGGCCAGGATGCTGTCGTGGTCGCGGGCGATGTCGGAGGGCTGCGCGCTGGCCACGCCGCTGCCGGCGAGCAACAGCAGGACGCTGGCTGTCTGGAATTTCATCGGGATCTTCCTTCGGGGTTGCAGGTTCGTTGAGAGGCCATCCGTGGCCGTCGGGCGTTCCATCAGAAACAGATCAGAGGCGGATCAGCGGCTGGTCGCCGGGAATCCGTGGTGGCGGCCGGCGCGCGGCGTCGGCACAGCAGCAGTCGTCGATGGCCAGCTCGCCCTCTGCGCCTTCCAGGCGCGCGATGCGGCGTGCGGTGGCCGCGCCCAGCGACGACAGCGTCGACAGGCTGGCCGCCAGGGTGCGGCCATCATCGGCGGCATGCAGGCGCAGCGCACACAGGCGCCAACGCTGGCCGCCGAGATGACCAGCCAGGCGCCGCCACAGGCGTTCACCGACACTGCCGTCGCTGTCGTGCTGTGGGCCCGGCGGCAGCGCGGCCACCAACCGGTCCCAGGCCAGGAAATCGCTGTCCGGCAGCAGGTACAGGCGCCACACGCAGCGGCCACGGCCGTCAAGGAAGCACAGGCTTTCGCGCAGGCCCTCGCTGTCCACGCCCTGGCAGGCATGCACGCGCACCGCCTGGCGCCAGCCGCCAAGCTCGTTGCCGTCGGCGTGGTAGAGACACAACACGGTGCCAAGCGTGGCCAGCTGTGCCGGGGTCGGCCATGCCGCGCGGTGTGGCGCGGCGATGGAGTCATTCCTGCGTGCGGACAAGGCTCGGCTCATGAGGTCACCAGGAAACGGCAAGGCTGGCGGAGAGGGTGCGACCCGGGCTGGTGTAGCGATCCAGCACGCGGCTGGTCGGCGACAGCGTCGTACCCACGTTGGACCAATCGATGTAGCGTTTGTCGCCCAGGTTGAACACGCCTACGTTGAAGGTCGCACCCGGGGCGAAGTTCCAATGTGCCATCAGGTCGGCCACGCCATAGCCGGCCGGGCGGTACACCGTGGCCGAGGCGACGAGGTCCTTGCGCTTGACGAACGTGCCGGCCAGTTCGACACCCCAGGCATCGGTGTCGTACATCAGGCCGACGGTGCCGCGCAGCGGGTCGACCGAATCCAGCGGGGTGTCCTCGGTCTTGTTGTCGCCGCGCGACCAGGCCACGGAACTGCGCAGTGCCCAGCCCTGCAGGGTCGGGCTGATCTGGCCGAAGTCGACGCCGGCCTTCAGTTCAGCGCCGTAGATGCGGGCGTCGGCGATGTTGCGCGACTGGAACACCATCAGGCCCTGCGCATTGGTGCCGACCAGCGACTGCGACTCGATGAAGTCCTTGTACTCGTTGTAGTAGCCGCTGACGCTGACGTAGGCAGCCGGCGACAGGAAGCGCAGGCCCAGTTCCATGCCATCACTGGTTTCCGGCTTCAGGTCCGGATTGGGAATGGCCGTGTAGCCGAAGGCGAAGTTGGTGAAGCCGAGATTGACGTCGTTGTACGGCGGCGAGCGGAAGCCGTGCGAGTAACCGGCAAACAGCGACCATTCGTCGGTGAAGCGATAGACCATGCCAAGCTTGGGCGAGACGCTGGTCTTGGTCAGCTTCGCCACCGCCACGCCGGGATTGTCCTCGGCGAAGATGTTGTCCACTTCCGGCTTCAGCTCGTAGCGGTCCACGCGCACGCCCGGCACCAACGACAGCTTGCCGCCAGCCATGCGCATTTCATCCTGCGCATACAGGCCCAGCTCGGTGGTCTTGCTGATCGGGAAATCGCGTACCGGGAACGCATCGGGCAGGATGGTGGTGCTGGTCTGGCCGTTGGCCAGTACCTGGAAACCATCGCGCTTCTGGCGGATCTCGGTGCGTGCACCCTCGAAGCCATAGGTCAGCGCGTGCTCGACGCTGCCGGTGCTGAAGGCCTTGTTGAACTGCGCCTGCAGGCCGTACACACGCTGGTCGAAGTTGAACTCGCGGTGGCGACGGCTGCGGTTGGCACGGTCCTCATCGGTGATCTGGGTGGTTTCGCTGTGCTGGGTATACAGCTGCCAGTGCAGGCTGTCGGCGAAGCCTTTGTCCAGCGCATCCATTTCATGCGCGAACGACACGCGGGTGCGGTTCTGCTTGTCGCGCGCCTTCATGCCGGTGGTGGTGGTACGGTCGATCGAAGACAGCACGTTGGTCTCGGTCTTGTCTTCGTTGCCTTCCACGGTCAGGCGGAAGCGCTGGTCCTCGCTCGGTGCATAGACCAGCTTGGCCAGGCCGCTGCGACCGTCGCGGTCCTGCGGGTTGGGGGCGGTGCGGGTGTTGTCGTTGCTGCGCACGTCACCCTTGTTGTCGGTTTCCTGGCCCTGGCGATGGTTGATGTTGACCATGCCGCTCCAGTGTTCGCCGCCGAACGCCGTGGTGACACCGCCGAGCAGGCCCTTCCATTCACCGTCGTAGCCGAACTTCAGGCCGACGTAGCTGTCCTTGCCATCCTTCAGGTAATCGGCCGGATCCTTGGTGACGAAGGCGACCACGCCGCCCAGCGCATCGGAACCGTACAGCGAGCTGGCCGGGCCGCGCACGATCTCCACGCGCTTGAGCGTGTCCAGATCGGTGAAGTTGCGGTTGGCATTGGAGAACGAACCAATGTTGAAGCTGGTCGGCATCGAGATGCCATCGGTCTGCACCCGCACACGGTTGCCGTCCAGGCCACGGATACGGATGCTGCCCAGGCCGAAGCGCGCGGCGCTGCGGCTGACCGACAGGCCCGGCTCGTAGCGCAGCAGATCCTTGATGTCCTGCACCAGGTGCCGGTCCATCTGCTCGCGGTCGATCACATCGACCGTAGCGGCGACGTCGCTGACCGCGCGTTCGGTGCGCGTGGCGGTGACCTGCACGCGATCGACTTCGCGCGCATCGGGCGCGGCGCTGGCGGCGGTGGCAGCGTGGGCGGACAGCGGCAGCGCCATCCAGACAGCAAGGCAAAGGGCGGTATGGCGGGTCATCGGGTTCGTTCGGTCAGGCAGAGGAACCCCCGGCCACCGGCACGCCGGAGCGTACGCGGTAGACCGAGGGGGAGAGAGCAGGAGCGGTCGGGTCGCCCACCCTGCGGGCAGCGCCCGGCAGGAGGGAGGGAGGCGGGCGACCAGGCCGCGTTACTTGGTCAGGATCAGCTTGTCGTTGCTGGTGTGCCGCAGGCGATAGAAGCGATCGCCATGCTGGATCAGGATTTCACGACGGCCCTTGAGCAGGGCTTCGCTGTCGATGACCTCTTCCGGCGGAACGACGCGGACCGGACGATCGCGGAGGGTCAGTGTTTCGGGGCGCAGCAGTACAGGTTGAGCGTTCATGAGCATCTGGACTCGTGCGAGGGACGAGTTAAATGATAATGATTCTCAGTTGACAATCAACAACCATTCTCAATTTGATTGATGAGATTAATGATCGAAATCCAGAATTCGATAGATTTTGTGAATCGAATGGCGGGCAGCGGTGACCTTGGGGTCGAGCACGGCTCGACTCCCCGGCGGGAAAATGCTGCGGGTCAGACGAAGGCGGCTTCGATCCGGGCCCAGCCAGCGGCGTCGATCTGCTCCAGGACGTCCAGGGCCTGCAGGTTCTGCAGCAGCTGCTCGACCCGGCTGGCGCCCAGGATCACGCTGGACACCTGTGGATTGCGCAGGCACCAGGCGATGGCCACGCTGGCCGGGGCGTGGCCAAGCTCGCGTGCCACCGCGCTGAAATGACGGACCTGGGCCAGGCGTGCCTGTGCATCGGCGCCCAGAACCAGATCCTGCAGCCACTCCATGCCCTCGCGGCCGAGCCGGGCGTCGGCCGGAATGCCACGGTCGTACTTGCCACTGAGCAGGCCGGACGCCAACGGCGAGAAGATGGTGGTGCCCAGGCCGGCCCCCGCGTACAGCGGGGCGTATTCGGTTTCCACCCGCTCGCGGTGCAGCAGGTTGTACTGCGGCTGCTCCATCGACGGCCCCTGCAGGTGGTGCCGCGCGGCGATGTCCAGCGCCTGCTGGATCTGTGCCGCCGACCACTCGGACGTGCCCCAGTAGAGCACCTTGCCCTGCCGGATCAGGGTATCCATCGCGTGCACGGTCTCGGCGATCGGCGCGTCGGGATCCGGGCGGTGGCAGTAATAAAGGTCCAGATAGTCCACCCGCAGGCGCTTGAGCGCGGCATGGCAGGCATCGGTGACGTGCTTGCGCGACAGGCCGCGCTGGGTCGGTCGCGGATCCTTGGCACTGCCGAAGAACACCTTGCTGGACACGCAGAACCCATCGCGCGGCAGGCGCAGGTCGGCGATCACATCGCCCATCACCTGCTCGGCGCGGCCATTGGCATACCCCTCGGCATTGTCGAAGAAGTTGATGCCATGGTCCCAGGCCGCGGCAACCAGGTTGCGGGCCTCGTCGCGCGGAATCTGGTCACCGAAGGTCACCCAGGCTCCGAAGGACAGGGCGGATATCGGCAGGCCGGTGGAGCCCAGGCGGCGGTAATGCATGCAAATCTCCTGCTGCGGGCCCGCATCCGGGCCGGAATCGAGCCCCATTCTACCCGTCGTGCCGACCGCAACCCCTTGCCGTTGCTGGCCCGATCGGTGCCGATGGCCGCGCGCACGCTGCTTTTCCTTGCCCCGGCCCCTGCCCTGCACTAGGCTTCCCGTTTTTCGCGACGCCCCAGGGGAGTCACTCACATGGTCGAAGGTTTGGGCAGGATCGGCTTCGGCCTGTTCGGGTTGGCGGTGCTGATCGGCATCACCTGGTTGTTTTCCAACAACAAGCGCGCGGTGGACTGGAAGCTCGTCGCCACCGGCATCACCCTGCAGATCGCCTTTGCGGCGCTGGTGATCCTGGTCCCCGGCGGCCGCGACGTGTTCGATGCGCTCGGCCACGGCTTCGTGAAGGTCCTGAGCTTCGTCAACGAGGGCTCGAAGTTCATCTTCGGCTCGCTGATGGACGTCCAGAACTACGGCTTCATCTTCGCCTTCCAGGTGCTGCCGACCATCATCTTCTTCTCCGCGCTGATGGGCGTGATGTACCACCTGAACGTCATGCAGGCGATCGTCCGGGTGATGGCGTGGGCGATCACCAAGGTGATGCGCGTGTCCGGTGCCGAAACCACCAGCGTCTGCGCCAGCGTCTTCATCGGCCAGACCGAGGCGCCGCTGACCGTGCGCCCATACATCGCCAAGATGACCCAGTCCGAGCTGCTGACCATGATGATCGGTGGCATGGCCCACATCGCTGGCGGCGTGCTGGCGGCCTACGTGGGCATGCTCGGTGGGGGCGACCCGACCCAGCAGGCGTTCTACGCCAAGCATCTGCTGGCGGCCAGCATCATGGCCGCACCGGCCACGCTGGTGGTGGCCAAGCTGCTGATCCCGGAAACCGGCACCCCGCTGACCCGCGGCACGGTGAAGATGGAAGTGGAGAAGACCTCCAGCAACATCATCGACGCGGCGGCGGCCGGCGCCGGCGACGGCCTGAAGCTGGCGCTGAACATCGGCGCGATGCTGCTGGCCTTCATCGCCCTGATCGCCCTGCTGAACGCCCCGCTGACCTGGCTCGGCGAAGTGACCGGCCTGGCCGCACAGATCGGCAAGCCGACCAACCTGTCGACCATCTTCGGCTACCTGCTGGCACCGATCGCCTGGGTGATCGGCACTCCGTGGGCCGACGCCACCACCGTGGGGTCGCTGATCGGACAGAAGGTCGTGATCAACGAATTCGTCGCCTATACCGAGCTGTCGCAGATCGTGAACGGCCAGGTCGCCGGCGTGACCCTGTCCAACGAAGGTCGCCTGATCGCCACCTATGCGCTGTGCGGCTTCGCCAACTTCAGCTCGATCGCAATCCAGATCGGCGGCATCGGTGGCCTGGCCCCGGAACGTCGCCACGACCTGGCCAAGTTCGGCCTGCGCGCGGTACTGGGCGGTACCATCGCCACCTTCATGACGGCGACCATCGCCGGCGTGCTGACGCATTTCAGTTGAACCCTAGTTCGAGAAAAGATTCCCTATGAGCAGCAGTGTCGTTGTCGTCGGTTCCTTCAATGTCGATCACGTGTGGCGGTGCGAGTCGCTGCCGGCACCGGGCGCGACCATTGCCGGCCGCTACAGCACCGGCCCCGGTGGCAAGGGCTTCAACCAGGCCGTGGCCGCATGCCGCGCGGGCGCCGACACCCACTTCGTGTGCGCCCTGGGCGATGACGCCGGCGGTGCCACCGCCCGCGACCTCGCCGGCGAGGACGGTTTCGCGCTGATCGCCGAAGCCAGCAGCGAACCGACCGGCACCGCCGGCATCTATGTCGATGCACGGGGTCGCAACACCATCGTGATCGGCCCGGGCGCCAATGCCGCCCTGAGCACCGATTTCCTGCAGCAGCAACAGGCGCTGCTGACCGGTGCCCGGGTGGTGCTGGTGCAGCTGGAGTCGCCGGTGCAGACCATCGAAGCGGCACTGGCTGCCGCCCGCGAGGCCGGTGTCACCACCGTGCTCAACACCGCACCGGCCGACGCCCCCTCGACCATCGGCCTGCTCAAGCTGGCCGATGTGATCACCCCGAACGAGACCGAGTTCGCCGCCCTGCTGGGCCGCCATGTCGGCGAGCGCGTGGATGCCAACGACGTGGCCGCGCTGGATGGCGCCAGCCTGCATGCGCTGTGCCGCAAGCTGGTCGGCAATGGTACCGTGGTGGTGACCCTGGGCTCGGTGGGCGTGTTCGTTTCGCATGCCGATGAGAACCTGCGCGGCGATACCCAGCCGTACTACCGCGTGGGTGCCGAGCAGGTGCAGGCGATCGATACCACCGGTGCCGGCGACGCCTTCAACGGCGCGCTGGCCGCCTCCCTTGCCCAGCTGCCGGAGGCGCCGTTCGCACGCCATGTGCGCTTCGCCAACCAGTTCGCGGGCCGCTCGACCGAGAAGGAAGGCGCCGCAGCGGCGATGCCACGGCTGACCCCGGCCGACGTGGAAATCCGGTAGGTCCACGCCGCAGCTGCATGAACCGGCCCGGGCGCGCAGGTGCCCGGGCCTTTTTCTGCCTGCGCCCATGCAGGGCACGCAGCCCTGCCCCAGCCGCCCACGATGACCCGCCACTGGGGGCGGCGGAAGCAACCGTCAAGCATCTGCTGATGCCCGTACGGCATGAGGTCGGTCCGGATCGGCCTGAACCGGCGCCTCGCCGACCCGGCCATGTGACCGCCTGCGGCCTACAATGGGCGCATGCAGATCGGCCCCTACACCATTGCTCCCAACGTCGTGCTGGCGCCCATGGCCGGCGTCACCGACAAGCCGTTCCGCCTGCTGTGCAAACGGCTGGGCGCGGGCCTGGCCGCCTCCGAGATGACCATCAGCGACCCGCGCTTCTGGAACACGCGCAAGTCGATCCACCGCATGGACCATGAGGGTGAACCGGCACCGATCAGCGTGCAGATCGCCGGCACCGAGCCGCAGCAGCTGGCCGAGGCGGCGCGTTACAACGTCGACCATGGTGCGCAGATCATCGACATCAACATGGGCTGCCCGGCCAAGAAGGTCTGCAATGCCTGGGCGGGTTCGGCGCTGATGCGTGATGAATCGCTGGTGGCGCGCATTCTTGCTGCCGTGGTCAACGCGGTCGATGTGCCGGTCACGCTGAAGATCCGCACCGGCTGGGACTGCGACCACCGCAATGGGCCGCTGATCGCGCGCATCGCCGAGGACAGCGGCATCGCCGCCCTGGCCGTGCACGGCCGCACCCGCGATCAGCACTACACCGGCCAGGCCGAGTACGCCACGATCGGCGAGATCAAGGCCGCGCTGCGCATTCCGGTGATCGCCAATGGAGACATCGATTCGCCGCGCAAGGCCGCCTTCGTCCTGCAGCAGACCGGCGTGGACGCAGTGATGATCGGTCGCGCAGCGCAGGGCCGGCCGTGGATCTTCCGCGAGGTGGCGCACTACCTGGCCACCGGCGAGGAACTGGCCCCGCCGTCACTGGCCGAAGTGCGCGATATCCTGCTTGGCCACCTGCACGCCCTGCATGCCTTCTACGGCGAGCCGCAGGGCGTGCGCATCGCGCGCAAGCACCTGGGCTGGTACGCCAAGGACCGGCCCGAGAATGCGGCGTTCCGCGCCGTGGTCAACCGCGCCGAAGATCCGCAGAGCCAGATCACGCTGACCACCGAGTACTTCGACCGACTGATCGCCGGGCAACCGGCGCTGCCGTCGGCTGCCTGACCCCGCACGCCCCGCAGTCGACCCTGCACGACGCACCACGAGCCCGCGACCATGACACCGCCGATTTCCTCCCCCACCTACCTGCACGGGTTCTCCGGCACCGAACAGCAGCGCCTGATGACCCAGGCCCGCCTGCTGGAATCGAGCATCTTCGGCCAGATCGACTACGGCGGCGCACGACGCCTGCTGGAAGTCGGCAGCGGCGTGGGCGCGCAGACCGAGATCCTGCTGCGCCGCTTCCCCGACCTGCACGTGACCGGCGTGGACCTGAGCGAAACGCAGCTGGCGACCGCCCGCGAGAACCTCGCGCGCACGCCGTGGTGCAGCGATCGCTACACCCTGCAGCAGGCCGATGCAGGCGAGCTGCCGTTCGAGGCACGCAGCTTCGATTCGGCATTCCTGTGCTGGGTGCTGGAGCATGTACCTTCGCCGGCCCGCGTGCTCAGCGAAGTGCGCCGCGTACTCGCACCGGGATCGCCGGTCTACATCACCGAAGTGATGAACGCATCGTTCCTGCTCGATCCGTATTCGCCGCACATCTGGCGTTACTGGATGGCGTTCAACGATTTCCAGTACGACCATGGCGGCGATCCCTTCGTCGGCGCCAAGCTCGGCAACCTGCTGCTGGCGGGTGGTTTCCGCGATGTGCATACCGAGATCAAGACGATCCACCTGGACAACCGCGAGCCGGCGCGGCGCAAGACGATGATCGCGTTCTGGGAGCAGCTGCTGCTGTCGGCCGCCGAGCAGCTGCTGCAGGCCGGCACCGTGGACGAGGATACGGTGGAGGGCATGCGTCGCGAGTTCCGGTTGGTGCAGAACGATCCCAATGCCGTGTTCTTCTTCTCGTTCGTGCAGGGCCGCGCGACGGTGTATTGACCGGCGCCTGCACCGCTGCGCTGCGGCAGTGCCACGCGCCGCATGGCTGGCAACCCGCTAGAATCGTCGCGGGCTGGCGTCGAGGACGGGCGCGCGCTGGACCCGGCCCCTTCCGCATGCGCGGCAACGGGAGCACCGAGCTCCGCGCCTGAAGGGATTCCTGATGACAGCACGCGCAACGACTCCGGGTAGCACGCTGCCCCTCGCCGCCCGGGAAGGCGGCCTGCTGGATGGCCTCGACTCCCGCCAGGCCCGTCTGTGCCTGGGCATCGTGGCGGTGCTGTGCCTGCTGTATGTCGCATTTGCACTGACGCCCTCGTCGTATGCGATGGCCAGCCAGTACCTGGGGCTGGCGCCGATCGAGCCCCTGCTCGGCAAGGCGCGGGGCATCCGCATGGACGAGTGGATGGTCTACACCCCTTACTTGCAGATCGCGGTGGCCAACGACTTCGGCGCGACCAACGCGTTTTCGCCGTACCACGAGACGCTGCGCTCGTTCCAGGCGCTTCCGCTGCTGGACTGGGGCCTGCTGTTCAAGCCGTACCACTGGGCCTTCTTCATCCTGCCACCGGCCAACGCCTACTCGTTCTTCTTCATGTTCATGGCGATGGCGTTCCTGTGCGGCTGGGCGCTGTTCCTGCGCCAACTGCGGGTTCCGCCGCTGGCGGCCGTGCTGGTCGCGCTGACCCTGTACTTCTCGCCCTACGTGCAGGTGTGGTGGACGACCAACTGGGGCGCGTTCGCGCTGGCACCGTGGGTAGCCGTGGCCTGGCTGCGGATCGACAACCGCTGGCTGCGCATCCTCGCCAGCGCCTACGCACTGGTGGTCTGGCTGCTGGCCGTGGCCTACCCGCCCTTCATCATTTCAGCGCTGCTGGCCATGGGCGTGCTGGTGCTGGCCTTCCGCCGCGATGCGTTGACAGTGGCACGCCTGCTCGATGCGGCGGTCGCCGGCGGCCTGGCGTTGCTGGCGTTCCTGGGCTATTTCCACGAAGCGATCGAGATCGTCCGCAACACCGTCTATCCCGGCCAGCGCGAGAGCGCCGGCGGCGGGGTCAGCCCGGTCGCGCTGCTCACCCACGGGTTCCCCAACCTGATGACGCGCGGGTTCTATCCGCTGCCTGCGTTCGAGCCGTCCAACGCCTGCGAGATCGCAGTGTTCAGCAGCCTGCTGCCGCTGTTCACCGCCGTCCTCGCCGACTGGACGCAGGTGCTGCGCTGGGCGCGCGGCCACCGGCTGTCGCTGGGGGTGCTGGCCGCCGGCATCGCGCTGGTCGCCTGCTGGATCTTCCTGCCGGTGCCGCTGCGGATCGGCCAGCTGACCGGACTGTCGATGGTGCCGCCCACCCGTGCGTTGCTGGCATTGGGCCTGCTGCTGAACATCGGCTGCGCGATCGTGCTGGTGCGCGGCGGGGTGCGCCTGGGACGCGGCCGCCTGCTGCTGCTCGCGGCCCTGCTGCTGGCGGGATGCCTGCTCAAGTTCGCCTTCGGCCAGGGCAGTTTCAGCCGGCTGCATGCCACGGCCGATGCATGGCCACTGCTGTGCGTGGGCGTGCTGGCCTTCGCCGCGCGCCGCCCGCGGCTCGCCGCGCATCCGGTGGCGCTGGTGCTGGCGGTGGCCGCGCTCGGCAACGTGCTGACCAACGGGCTGTTCAATCCTGTGCAGTCGGCCCGGCCGATCTTCGACATGGACCGCAGCGCCGTGCTGGCGTCGATGCAGGCGCGCGGTGCACGGCAGGCTGCGGACGGAGCGCTGGTGGTGGAAGGGCGCTACGGTGCGCTGCTGTCCGGCGTCGGTATCCCGGCAGTCAACCACACGCTGTATTTCCCGCAGCTGGCGTACTTCCGCGCGCGCTTCCCGGACATGCCCGAAGACCGCTTCAACACCACGTTCAACCGCTATCACCATGTGATGGTCAGCGACGTCGCCGAACCCCGTTCGATGTACGCCGACCTGGTGGAAGTGCCCGCAGCCGCGATGCTGGCCGCGCCCGCGCAGCCGCCGGCACCGCCGCAGCCCTGAGGACGATGCAGATGAACGCCCACGCGCGCCCGGCCACGCCACCGAAGATCGCCGTCATCATTCCCTGCTACCGGGTGACCCGCCACGTGCTCGGCGTGCTCGCAGCGATCGACGATGCGGTCACCGCCATCTACTGCGTTGATGATGCCTGCCCGGATGGCAGCGGCCGGATGGTCCAGGACAGCACGCGCGATCCCCGGGTCAGGGTGCTGTTCCATGCGCAGAACCGCGGCGTCGGTGGTGCGATCAAGACCGGCTACCGCGCGGCCATCGCCGAGGGCATGGACATCCTGGTGAAGGTCGATGGCGACGGCCAGATGGATCCCACACTGCTGATGGACTTCGTCGCTCCCATCGCCGAGGGCAACGCCGACTACACCAAGGGCAACCGCTTCTGGAACCTCAGCCACATCCGTCGCATGCCGCTGTTGCGGCGGATCGGCAACCTCGCGCTGTCGTTCATGAGCAAGGCGTCGTCCGGCTACTGGCAGGTGTTCGACCCGACCAACGGCTACACCGCCATCCACGCCCGCGTTGCCAGCCACCTGCCCCTGGATGCGATCAGCGACCGCTACTTCTTCGAGACCGACATGCTGTTCCGCCTCAACACGGTGCGTGCCGTGGTGCAGGACGTGGCGATGGACGCGCGCTATGCCGACGAGACCAGCAACCTGCGCATCAGCCGGGTACTGGGCGAGTTCGCCTTCAAGCACGTGCGCAACACGCTCAAGCGCGTGGGTTACAACTATTTCCTGCGCGACCTGACCATCGCCTCGCTGGAGCTGATCGCCGGGCTGGGACTGCTCGCCTTCGGTGGCGTGTTCGGCGCGTACCACTGGATCGCATCGGCATCGGCGGAGGTTGCGACGCCGGTCGGTACGCTCATGATCGTCATGGTTTCGCTGATTTCAGGTCTGCAGTTCCTGCTGGCATTCGTCGGCTTCGACATCGCCAATGCGCCGCGCCAGGTCCTGCATCGCTCGATCCAGCTCAACCGCACAGCACCGCCGGCCTGACGCCGGCACAGCATCCCCGCCTGCCGATCAATCGCCCGCGTGCACCGGGGCACCACCGCCGGTGGCGCCCGTCGCTGCCGGCGCATGCCAGATCCGCTGCCACATCGCGGCCAGCCTGACGCCGACATCGGCGCGCGCCGCTGGGCTGCTGTAATCCGTGCGCCGCTGCTCGGGCACGATCGCCTGCCAGCGCCCATCGACCTGCCGTGCCACCGCGAAGTTGAAGGTGTAATCCGGCTCCAGGCCCATGCGCAGATCACTCAGCACCAGCATTCCGTCCACTATCTGCGCACGCATGAAGCCACGGTTGAACCACTGCAGGCGTTGAACCGCTGGAATCGACTGCGCTTCACGCAGGGCCTGCACATTGGACGGGTGGCCTTCGAACTGCATCGGGCCGCGGTCGGCCACCAGCGAGCGATCGCCGACCACGTAACCGTTCGGGGTCATCGCCACCACCCGCCACAGCAGGGTGTTGAACGGCATCGGCACCGAGAATCGTGGCGCATCGCCCAACCCCATGGCCGCAAGGCTCTGCTGGGCGGCACGGTCGACCTGTGCCTTGGCCAGCAGGCCCCATCCCAGGTAGCCGGTACTGAGCACCAGGGCAACCCCGAGTACCTTGCCGGCCCATGGCCGCGCGCGCCCGAACCACGCCACCACGCAGCCCAGCAGCAGCCATACCGTGTACGCCGGGTCGATGATGAAAACACTCGAGCCCATGGTCGGGTGTGGCCGCAGTGGCCACCACAGCTGGGTCCCGTAGACGGTGAACGCATCCAGCAGTGGATGGGTGACCAGCGCCAGCTGGATGGCCCAGAACCAGCGCAGCGGCGACTGCGCCACCCGCCCCCGCCCGTAGCGCTTGAACAGCCACCAGATCAGCGCCGCCACCCAGGGCAGCACCAGCAGCGAATGGCTGAAGCTGCGGTGGTCGACCATCACCGCTACGGGATCCTCGGCAGTGAAGCCCAGCCACAAGGCATCCAGATCCGGCAGGGTGCCAAGTGCGGCACCGGCCAGCAGGGCCGCGCGGCGATGTCCGGGCGGGGCGATGGCAGCGGCTACGGCGCCGCCGAGAACGATCTGGGTCAAGGAATCCATGGCCCGATGCTAACGGCTTTGCCGGGCGACAGCAGAGCCCGGACGGTGGCCGGTGCCGCTGGGCTCAGGCAGCTGCCGCGCGCCGGGCTGCGCCGGGCAGCTCCACCAGCGTCCGCCCATGGTGATCGAGCAGGCGCAGCGCGCCGTCATGATCTTCGGCCAGCGCGGTCAGGCTCTCCACCCAGTCGCCGTCGTTGGCGTAGACCAGGCCATCGCGCTCGACCAGCGCCGCACGGTGGATGTGCCCGCAGATGATGCCGTCCAGGCCGCGCCGGCGCACGTCGTCCAGCCCGGCCTGCACGAAGCGCTCGATGTAGCGCTCGGCCGCACCACTGCGCTTCTTGAGGAATTCCGACAGCGACCAGTAGCGCATGCCCAGCCGGCGGCGTACGGCGTTGAGCGCCTGGTTGCCGGTCAGGATGCGGTAGTACAGCAAGTCGCCGAACTTTTCCTGCAGGCCGCCAAAATGGGTGACACCGTCGTAGTCGTCGCCATGGGCGACCAGCAACCGTCGCCCATCGGCGGTCACGTGGATCGCACGACGACGCACCTGCATCGCCGGCAGCATCAACCCGCAGACATGGCGCAGCGAGGCATCGTGATTGCCGGGGATGTAGATGATCTCGGTACCGTTGCGACGCAGTCCATGCAGCGCCTGGATGACGTCGCTGTGCGACTGCCGCCAGTTGGCGCGGTGATGCGCCATCCACCACAGGTCGATGATGTCACCGACCAGGTACAACCGTTCACAGCGAAGCTGGGCGAGAAACACGGCCAGTTCGGCCGCGTGGCAGTGACGCGACCCCAGATGCACGTCGGAGACGAACACGGCGCGACGGTGTGGCGACAACGTCGCCAGCGCGCTCATGCCTGCGCTCCGGCATCGCGCAGGTAGCGCTTGCGCTTGTGCGGTCGGATCGCGCACAGGTCCACCTCGATCAGACCGTCGATCGAGTCGCTGAACGCCGGGTCGACACCGAACGCAAGGAAGCGCGCGCCACCGGGCTCGCACAGGTCGGTGTACTGGCGGTACAGGGTCGGCACGCCGGTGCCGAGTGCGGCCAGGTTGGCCTTCAGGACATCGAAGGCTGCGCCCGCATCCAGTTCGCCGAAACTGGGCGGTGCCGCGAAGTACTGGAAGGGCCGGTTCGACTCGGCCAGGCCGGCGATGCCGCCGTAGTAGCGCTGGTAGTAGGCCACCAGTTGCTCGCGCGCATCGCGCGGCAGCGCCGCACTGATCGATACCGCACCGAAAAGGTAGCGGATGCCGGGCCGGCACTGCAGGTAGGCGCCGATTCCCTGCCACAGGTAGTCCAGGCTGCGGCTGCCCCAGTAATCGGGCACCACGAAGCTGCGGCCCAGCTCCAGCCCCTCGGCGATATGGGTGATGGCATCGTCGGAATAGCGGAACAGCGACGCGCTGTAGAGCCCTGCCAGCCCGCGCCGGGCCAGCGCGTGCGCGCCCCGCATGATGCGGTACGCGCCCGCGATGCGCTGCGCGGCAGCGTCCCAGATCACGATGTGCTCGTACTGCGGATCGAAGGCGTCCAGGTCGCGGCTGTGGCCGGTACCCTCGCCCACCTGGCGGAACGTCAGCTCGCGCAGGCGTCCCAGTTCCAGCAGCAGCGGCGAGTCGGCGCTGCAGCTGGCCAGCAGGATCTGCTTGCCGTCGGCGGTCTGTCCGAGCCGGACAGCGCCAGCGATGGCGGCCGCCACCTGCGACGGCGGCACCGGTGCGGCCAGTGGTTCGGGGCCGGCGCTGGCAGTCTCGCCGGGGCGCAGGTCGCGGCCCAGCGCATACACCGCGCGCCGTACCGCCAGCAGCTGCTCGCCCGGGTCGCCCTGTCCCAGCTGCATCGGTTCACCGACGCGCAACCGCAGCGGCCGACCACGCCGCGCGAACATCTCGCGCGCCAGCAGCGCGGTGCCGGCTGGCTTGAACAGGGTCGAGGCGCCGTAGAACAGGGCCGAATTGCGTGCCTCCACCCTCACCGGCAACACCGGGGCGCCGGCGGCCCGGGCGAACCTGACGAACCCGCGCTGCCAGCGACCATCACGGATGCCGCGCAACGACAGCCGGGATACCTCGCCGGCCGGAAACACGATCACGCACTGCTCGGCGGCCAGCGCCTGCTCCACCGCCTGCAGGCTGCCGCGCTGGACCTTGCCGCCGAGGATGCGGACCGGCAGCAGCAGGTCCTGCAGGGGACCGATGGCGCCCAGCAGATCGTTGGCCACGATCCGCACATCGCGGCGGATGCGGCCGACCGCGTCCAGCAGCGCCAGCGCGTCGAGTGCACCGGACGGATGATTGGCCACGATCAGCAGACGGCCCGTGGCCGGAATGCGAGCCAGGGCTGCCGGATCCACCTGGTACTGGCCGTCCAGGAACTCCAGTCCGGCGGCCACGAAGCCGAATCCGCGCACGTCCGCGTTGCGCCGCAGGAAGTCCTCCACCCGGTCCAGCCGCGACCAGCGACCCACACTGCGCAGCAGTGGCCGCGCGAGCTGGCCGCGGCGGCCGTGGAACCACTCCGGAAAGCGTTGCTGCAGACGCTGTTCGAGTTCCTGCATGGCGTGCTCACTGATACCCGGCGGCCGGATTGGCCGACAGCCTGCGCCTGGCACGCGGCAGGCAGATGGCGGTTTCGGGGCAGAACGATGACGGCCGGTCCCGCTCCGGCAACGCCGGAACCGCCCCTTCCCCCCCGCAACACGGCCTTGCGGCAATGGTCACGCCAGTGGAACACTGCCTGCGCACCGTGTCCTGCAGACGCCCGCCAGGCCTTGTGCCAGAGGGCACGTCACCTTAACCACCGGCAACCCGTACGGGTTCACAATGCACAGGCGGCGCACCCCGTGTATGATGCGCGCCCATCTTTCCATCCGAATCAAGGGATATTAAGCCTGATGTCCAGCTACCTGTTCACCTCCGAATCGGTCTCCGAAGGCCATCCGGACAAGATTGCCGACCAGATCTCCGACGCGGTGCTGGACGCGATCCTGACCCAGGACCAGCGCGCCCGCGTGGCCTGCGAGACCATGGTCAAGACCGGTGTGGCCATTGTTGCCGGTGAGATCACCACCAGCGCCTGGATCGACCTCGAAGCGCTGACCCGCAAGGTCATCCTGGACATCGGCTATGACAGCTCCGACGTCGGCTTCGACGGCGCCACCTGCGGCGTGCTGAACCTGATCGGCAAGCAGTCGCCGCACATCGCCCAGGGCGTGGACCGCAAAAAGCCGGAAGAAATGGGCGCGGGCGACCAGGGCCTGATGTTCGGCTACGCCACCAACGAGACCGACAGCTACATGCCGGCCGCGATCCACCTGTCGCACCGCCTGGTCGAGCAGCAGGCCAAGATCCGCAAGAAGAAGAACTCGCCGCTGTCGTGGCTGCGCCCGGACGCCAAGAGCCAGGTCACCCTGCGCTACGAGAACGGCGAAGTGGCCGCCATCGACGCGGTGGTGCTGTCCACCCAGCACGCCCCGGGCATCAAGCAGAAGGACCTGATCGAGGCCGTCCGCGAAGAGATCATCAAGCCGGTGCTGCCGGCCAAGTGGCTGCACAAGGGCACCAAGTTCCACATCAACCCGACCGGCAAGTTCGAGATCGGCGGCCCGGTGGGCGACTGCGGCCTGACCGGCCGCAAGATCATCGTCGACACCTACGGCGGCTGGGCCCGTCACGGTGGCGGCGCGTTCTCCGGCAAGGATCCGTCCAAGGTTGACCGCTCGGCCGCCTACGCTGCCCGCTACGTCGCCAAGAACGTGGTCGCCGCCGGCCTGGCCGACCGCTGCGAAGTGCAGGTCTCCTACGCCATCGGCGTGGCCGAGCCGACCTCGATCTCGGTCACCACCTTCGGCACGGGCAAAATCAGCGACGACAAGATCGAGAAGCTGATCCGCAAGCACTTCGACCTGCGCCCGTACGGCATCATCAAGATGCTGGACCTGATCCACCCGATGTACCAGCAGACTGCGGCCTACGGCCACTTCGGCCGCAAGCCGAAGGAGTTCAGCTACCTCAACGGTGCCGGCGAGACGGTCAACGCCACGGCCTTCTCCTGGGAGAAGACCGATCGTGCCGCCGCCCTGCGCGCCGATGCGAAGCTGAAGTAAGACAGACGAAGGGCCGCGCAAGCGGCCCTTCTGCTTTCTGTAGAGCCGAGCCCATGCTCGGCTTTCTTTTGCCTGCGCCGAGAGCAGCCGAGCACGGGCTCGGCTCTACACGAGCTGCGCCACGCCGATACAATCGGTGCATGTCGACCGAACTCAAAACCCACCAGCTGTCCATGACCGTGCTGATGTCGCCGGAGATGGCCAACTTCTCCGGCAAGGTCCACGGCGGCGCCATCCTGCGCCTGCTCGACCAGGTTGCCTACGCCTGCGCCAGCCGCTACGCCGGCAGCTACGTGGTCACCCTGTCGGTGGACCAGGTGATGTTCCGCCAGCCGATCGCGGTGGGCGAACTGGTGACGTTCCTGGCCTCGGTGAACTACACCGGCACCTCGTCGATGGAGATCGGCATCAAGGTGGTGGCCGAGGACATCCTCAAGCGCAGCGTGCGCCACGCCAACAGCTGTTTCTTCACCATGGTGGCGGTGGACGAAGAGGGGCGGCCAACGCCGGTCCCCCCGCTGCAGCCCGCCAGTTCGGACGAAAAGCGCCGGCAGGCCGCCGCGCTGATCCGGCGCCAGCTGCGGCAGGAAATGGAGCAACGGCACCTGGAACTGCTGGCGTCCAATCCGCCTTCACCTGAAGAGTGAGAGCGTGCGGGGCAAGCCCCGCACCCACCGAGGCGGGTAGCGCCGGGCCATGCCCGGCGGATGCGGATCACCCGGTGTTCTGCACGCCCTGCGAAACACCATTCACGCAGGCCACCAGCGCGCGCAGCAGTTCTTCGTCCTCCCGCCCGCTTTCGCGCCAGCGCTGCAGCAGGTCCACCTGCAGCACGCTGATCGGATCGACGTAGGGATTGCGCAGGCGGATCGACAGCGCCAGCCGCGCATCATGCTCCAGCAAGGTCTGCTGGTCCATCAGTGCCAGCAGCCAGCGGCGGGTCAGCGCCAGTTCGTGCTGGATCTGCGGGAAAAAGCGCCCGTGCAGGTCACCGGAGAGACGCGAGAACTGTTCGGCGATGGTGATATCGCCCTTGGACAGCACCATTGCGATGTCGTCCAGGAAGGTGCGGAAGAACGGCCAGTCGCGCGCCATGTCGCGCAGGACATGTTCATGGCCGGCATCCACCGCCGCCTGCAGGCCGCTGCCCACGCCATACCAGCCGGGAATCACCGCGCGGGCCTGGCTCCAGGCGAATACCCACGGGATCGCACGCAGGTTGCCCAGTGCCGCATCCTGGCCGAGACGACGCGACGGCCGTGAACCCAGCGTCATCCGCTCGATCACATCGATCGGCGTCGCCGTACGGAAGTAATCCATGAAACCGGCCTGGCCGACGAAGGCGCGATAGACTTCGCTGCTGGCGGCGGCGACCACGTCCATCACCGGTCGCCAGCCCTCCTCGCGAGGTTCCGCGGCACGCGGACGCAGACTGGCCCGCAGCACCGCACCGGTGGCCTGCTCCAGCGATCGCAGCGCCAGCGCGCGGATGCCGTACTTGCGGTGGATCACCTCGCCCTGCTCGGTCACGCGCAGGCGACCATCGATGCTGCCACGTGGCGACGCGTCCACCGCGTGCGTGGTCTTGCCACCGCCCCGGCTGATCGAACCACCACGGCCGTGGAAGAAGGTCAGGCGGATGCCGGCCTCGGCCGCCACGTCCAGCAGTTCCACCTGCGCACGCTGCAGGCCCCAGCGCGAGGCGGCGATGCCGCCGTCCTTGCTGCTGTCGGAGTAACCCAGCATCACCATCTGCACATCACCGCGTGCCCGCAGATGAGCGCGATAGACCGGATCGGCCAGCAGGTCACGCAGCGTCGCAGTACCGCGCTTGAGATCGTCCACCGTCTCGAACAGCGGTGCGATGTCCAGCGGCACCGCGTCGTCCTCGTCAGCCAATCCGCCACGGCGCGCCAGCGCAAGCACGGCCAGCACATCGCTGCGATCATGTGCCATCGAGATGATGTAGCTGCCCAGCGCCTCGCTGCCATGCCGCGCGCGCGCGTCGGCCAGCGCCGCGAACACCGCATCCAGTCGCTGGTTGCCCTCGTCGTCGCCCACCGGCAGCGGCTGCTCGCCGCTGGCGTGTGGCCCCAGCAGGCCGGCGCGGGCCAATGGATCCAATCCGTCCCACGCCGCTTCGCCGCCCAGCACCGCCGCCAGCGCGCGCGCATGCACGCTCGATTCCTGCCGCACGTCCAGCCGCGCCAGATGGAAGCCGAACGTCTTCACCCGCCACAACAGTCGCTGCACGGCGAATCCGCCGGCATGCTCGCCACGGTTGGCACGCAGGCTGTCGAGGATCAGCTGCAGATCGTCGATCAGCTCGTCCGGGCCTGCATAGGCCCCCTCTGCATCGTCCAGGGTGGCCTGCAGGCGCGCACGCATGCGGTCGTTGAGCAGCCGGTACGGCATGTCGGCGTGCCGCGGGCGCGACTGCACCTTCGGCAACAGCTGCTGGTAGTGCGCCACGCGCGCCTGCAGCGCATCGCTCACGCCCACCCGCTCGGTGGACTGGCTGAGCAGGCTGGCCAGCTGCAGCAGTTCCTTCTGGTAGCGCCCCAGCACTGCCTGTCGCTGGGCATCGAGTGTGCTGCGGATGGTGCGGGCGTCCACGTTCGGGTTGCCGTCCATGTCGCCGCCCACCCATGTGCCGAAACGCAGCAGGCGCGGCAGCGCCAGTTCTTCGCCATAGGTATCACGCAGCGCCTGCTGCAGGGATTCGTACAGCACGGGTATCACCCGGTACAGCACCTGCACCAGATAGAAGCCGACATGCTCGCGCTCGTCATCGACCGTCGGCCGCACCGGCGAGGAGTCGGTGGTCTGCCAGGAAGCGGTCAGCGCCATGCGGAAGCGTGCAGCATCCGCTGCCGCCTCGCCCGGCGTGCGCTGGCCGTCGAGGTTGTCGACCAGGCTGGCCACCATCAGCTGCTCTTTCTCCAGCAGTGCGCGGCGCACGGCTTCGGTCGGATGCGCAGTGAACACCGGTTCGATATCGATGCGCGGCAGCCACTGCGCCAACTCATCCAGCGTCACGCCCTGCGCCTTCAGGTGCTGCAGCGCATCCTGCAGGCCATCCGGCTGCGGCGCGGCAGTACCGGCGCGCTGGTAGTCGCGGCGGCGGCGGATGCGGTGCACGCGCTCGGCAATGTTGACCACCTGGAAGTAGGTGCTGAATGCCCGCACCATCGTCTCGGCCTGCTGCGGCGCACGACCGGCCAGGCCATTGGCCAGCTCCGACAGCGGCGCCTGGTTTTCGCGGCGGGCGATGGCCCGCGTGCGCACATCCTCGACATCGTCGAGGAAGGTTGCCGAAACCTGCTCGACCAGCAGGTCGCCGACCAGCGCGCCGAGCCGGCGCACGTCATCGCGGAGCGGAAGATCGGGAGAAGCAAACTCAATGCTGCTGCGGTACTCGTTCATCGGCGACGCACGGGCCTCGGTCAACGGATCCTGGATCCAAGCCTATCCCAGATCGGGGGCTGTGCTGCGATGCAGAAATGGTTTCATCTGCATGCAACGCCAGCGCTGCCGATGTGGAATGCAACCGCGTCGGGGCGGCCCCCTCGCAGGGGCCGCCGGCATGCACGTGTCAGCGCTTCTTCTTCGCCTTGCCCGAGGCTGCCGGGCCGATGGTCTGCTCCAGCCAGCGCTCGCTCTCGGCCAGCATGGTCATGATCGATTCGCGTGCACGATAGGCGTGCGATTCGTTCGGCAGCATCACCAGGCGCGCCGTCCCTCCGAGTCCCTTCACCGCAGCGAACATGCGCTCGCTCTGCATCGGGAAGGTGCCGGAATTGTTGTCATCCACGCCGTGAATGAACAGGATCGGATCCTTGATCCGGTCCGCATAGTTGAACGGCGCCATCTTCTGATACACGTCCTGCGCCTGCCAGTAGTTGCGCTCTTCGGCCTGGAAGCCGAACGGCGTCAGCGTACGGTTGTAGGCACCACTGCGGGCGATGCCGGCCTTGAACAGGCGCGTATGCGCAAGCAGGTTCGCGGTCATGAACGCACCGTAGGAATGGCCGCCGATGGCGATATGGTCGCGGTCGGTCACGCCACGGCGCACCACTTCGTCCACCGCAGCCTGGGCATTGGCCACCAGCTGTTCGATGTAGGTGTCGTTGGGTTCCTTGTCACCCTCGCCGATGATCGGCATCGAAGGACTTGCCAGCACCACATAGCCCTTGGCCAGGAAGGCCTGCGGCCCCCAGTAGCTGATCGCGTTGAAACGGTACGGCGAATCGGTGACCTGGCTGGCGGCCGCGGCGCTCTTGAACTCGCCCGGGTAGGCCCACATCAGCAGCGGGCGCGGGCCGTCGCGGGTGGGATCGTAGCCCGGCGGCAGCAGCAGCGTGGCCGTGAGGTCCACGCCGTCGGCACGCTTGTAGCGGATCTGCTCCTTCTGCACGCCCTTGAGCTGCGGCAGCGGATGCGGGAAGTGGGTCAGCGCGCGCGGTGCCGCGCCGGCATCGGTGAGCGACTGCACATGGAAGTTGGTCGGCTCGTCCGGGCTTTCACGGCTCAGCAGCAGCGAGCTGCCCTGGTTGTCAAGCAATGCCACCGGCACCGAATAGTTCGGCGCCTGCGAGTGGAACAGGCGGGAGGCCTTTCCGCTGGCGATGTCGAAGCGGTCCACGAACGGACGGTCACCTTCCGGCGAAGCACCGGCACCAACCAGATACAGGCTGCCACCATCGGGGCTGGTCTGCAGCAGCGAGCGGCCGCGATCGTCGCTGGACAGCTGGGGCCGGCCCGGATCGGAATAGCGGTCCTGCGCATCACGATCCCACAGCAGGCGCGGCTCGGTACCGGCGTTGTCCGGGGCAATCAACCAGGTCTTGGTCCTGCGGGTCTTCCACCACGACTCGGTGAGCAGGGCCAGGTCGCCACGGCCCCAGCTGATGCCGGCCAGACGGCTGCCGAGCTGGGCCAGCGTCACCGGCGGCCTGTCGAACGGGGCGGCCTGCATCAGCACGGCGTCGCGCACCTTGGCGTCGCGGTTCGGATCACCACCGTCCTGGGCCTCGGCCCAGACCAGCGTGGCATCGGCATCGCCGCGCCAGATGATGTCGCGTACGCCGGTCACTTCGGCGTCGTTGCCGGTCGGCAGGCCTTCCACCAGCGGGCGCACGGCCACGGTGTGCACCAGTTGGCCGCTGGCACGGTCGATCACTTCAATGCGGCGCGGGAAGCTGCTGACCGGCACCACATAGGAGTAAGGCCGCTGCACCGGCTGGCGCAGCACGAAGCGGCCATCCGGCGATACCGAGAAGCCCATGAAGATGCCCGCCGCGCCGATCGCGCGGGTGCGGCCATCCAGGCTGACTTCCATCGGCTGGGTGGTGGCGTAGTAGTCGAACTGGCGCGCGTCGGCCTCGTTCTTCAGCAGGTCCTGATAGGTACGGATCGACACCACGCCGCCGCCCTGGCTGGTCTGCTGCACGGCGGGGCCGGTGGGAATGCCGTCGGCGGCCGGGGCGGCGCCGAGGTTGGCCGGGCGGGTGAACACCACCAGACCACGGCTGTCCGGCAGCCACTGGTAGCCGCTGCCGATCACCGTGTTCAGGCCGGCGACCAGGCGACGGGCGCTGCCGGCGGCCACATCCACCAGCCACAGTTCATTGGCGCCATTGGCGGCGTCGACCTGATTGAAGGCCAGCCACTTCTGGTCCGGCGACCATGCCAGGCTGGCAATCGACAGCGTGCCCGGCAGGCCGCTGATCTGCCGCTCCCTGCCGTCGGCCACGCTCATCAGCCACAGCTTCTCGCCGAAGCTGAAACGGCTGTCGGAGAACGTGCGCGGGTTGATGCGCAGGCCTGCCAGCTTCAGTTCCGGCTGGGCCACCACCTGGATCGACGGCAGCGACGGCATCTGCATCAGCGCGGCCACATCGCGGCGCGGCGACAGGTACAGCGAGGGCGCACGCGGGGCGTCGACCACCGCCTGCAGCTCGGCCGAGGGCAGCTCGTAGCCGTTTGCCCCCTGGGCCTGGGCCGCCGCAGGCTGCGGCGCTGCCGCCCAGGCCAGCGGGGCCACCGCCAACAGGGCCATGGACAGGACCAGGCCGGTCAAGCGCCGGTTGCGGCGTACATGCATGCTCATCGTTCCACCTGAGGGTGCGTTAAAACCCGACCTTAACAGTCCGTGCACAGGCGCCCATCTGCCGATGGTTGGGTCACGCCGATGAAACACCGGGCGCGCGATATAATGGCCGTTCTCCCCTCCCGAGGGGCGCTGCGACCGGACCCCCATGAGGCCGGCCAGGCTCGGTGAGGTGGCTCTGTAACAACGGCGCCCGGCTAGATGCGAGCACCCGCTCGCCCACAACCGGAGCTACTGCATGAACGCTGTTGCCAAGACCTTCTCCACCGAAGGCGATTACAAGATCCGCGACATCACCCTGGCCGACTGGGGCCGCAAGGAACTGGACATCGCCGAGCATGAAATGCCGGGCCTGATGTCGATCCGCCGCAAGTACCAGGCCGAGCTGCCGCTGAAGGGCGTGCGCGTGACCGGCTCGCTGCACATGACCATCCAGACCGCGGTGCTGATCGAAACGCTGAAGGACATCGGCGCCGACGTGCGCTGGGCCTCGTGCAACATCTTCTCGACCCAGGACCATGCGGCTGCGGCCATCGCCGCCACCGGCACCCCGGTGTTCGCCTGGAAGGGCGAGACCCTGGAAGAGTACTGGGACTGCACCCTGGACGCGCTCACCTTCACCCTGGCCGACGGCACCCTGACCGGTCCGGAGCTGGTGGTCGATGACGGTGGCGACGTCACCCTGCTGATCCACAAGGGCTACGAGCTGGAAAACGGCAGTGACTGGGTCAACACCGCCTCCTCCTCGCACGAGGAACAGGTCATCAAGAACCTGCTCAAGCGCGTGGCCAAGGAGCGCCCGGGTTACTGGGGCCGCGTGGTCAAGGACTGGAAGGGCGTCTCCGAAGAGACCACCACCGGCGTGCACCGCCTGTACCAGCTGGCCCAGGCCGGCACCCTGCTGATTCCGGCGATCAACGTCAACGATTCGGTCACCAAGAGCAAGTTCGACAACCTGTACGGCTGCCGCGAGTCGCTGGCCGATGGCCTGAAGCGTGCCATGGACGTGATGCTGGCCGGCAAGCTGGCCGTGGTCTGCGGTTACGGTGACGTCGGCAAGGGCTGCGCCGCCTCGCTGCGTGCCTACGGCGCACGCGTGGTCGTGACCGAAATCGATCCGATCTGCGCCCTGCAGGCAGCGATGGAAGGCTATGAAGTCAACACCATCGAATCGACCCTGGGCCGTGCCGACCTGTACGTCACCACCACCGGCAACAAGGACATCATCCGCATCGAGCACCTGAGCGCGATGAAGGACCAGGCCATCGTCTGCAACATCGGCCACTTCGACAACGAGATCCAGGTCGATGCGCTGGTGTCCTACCCGGGCATCAAGCACGTGAACATCAAGCCGCAGGTCGACAAGTACGTCTTCCCGAACGGCAACGCGATCTTCCTGCTGGCCGAGGGCCGCCTGGTGAACCTGGGCTGTGCCACCGGCCACCCGAGCTTCGTGATGTCCAACAGCTTCGCCAACCAGACCCTGGCACAGATCGACCTGTGGGCGAACAAGGACAGCTACGAGAAGAAGGTCTACCTGCTGCCGAAGAAGCTGGACGAGGAAGTGGCACGCCTGCACCTGGAGAAGATCGGCGTGAAGCTGACCACCCTGACCCAGGAACAGGCCGACTACATCGGCGTGCCGGTGGAAGGCCCGTTCAAGCCGGACCACTACCGCTACTGATGCCGCGCCCGGGATAACGGAAGCAGAAAGAACGGGCGCCTTCGGGCGCCCGTTCTGCATTCGGCACGCCGGTAGCGCCGGGCCATGCCCGGCGGACAACGCGCCTGCTCGTCGACACGCAGGCAATACGATCTCCACGCCACCGGGCATGGCCCGGCGCTACCGGATCACGGCCGCAGCCTCGGTCAAGGCAGCCGCGTCGCCCCGCGCTACGATGCGCGCATGACCCCCGCCATCAATCTGCTCAAGCGCGAGAAGATCGCCCACACCGTGCGCAGCTACGTGCACGACGCACACGCCGAGTCTTACGGTGGCGAAGCCGTGGAGAAGCTGGGCCTGGACCCGGCCCAGGTGTTCAAGACCCTGCTGGCCAGCACCGAAACCCACGAGCTGCTGGTGGCGATCGTGCCGGTGGCCGGCCAGTTGGACCTGAAGGCGTTGGCGGAAGCAGCCGGCTGCCGGAAGTGTGAGATGGCCGCTGCCGATGCTGCCCAGCGCGCCACCGGCTACGTGGTCGGTGGCATCAGCCCGCTCGGGCAGAAGAAGCGCCTGCGCACGTTCCTGGATGCCAGTGCGCAGGTATTGCCCAGCCTGCATGTCAGCGCCGGGCGTCGTGGACTGGAAGTGGAACTGGCGCCGGCCGACCTGCTGCGCCTTACGGCCGGCCATTACGCCGCCATCGGCAAGGCCCGCTGATGCGCTGGCCGTGGTCCTCAGCGCCGATACCCCGGCTCGACGATGCACAGGCCGACGTGCTGCTGCAGGATCTGCTGTCGCGCGACGCCAGCCGCATCACCGACGCCGCGCGTACGGTCGCGCGGTTGTTCACCCCCTCCTCGCTGGAGGCCCTGGCATCGCACGCCGACCTGATCGAGCGACGCTGCCAGCCCATCGAACTCGGCGGCATGCTGGTCAGCAACCAGGCGCACCTGAAGGCGGCACTGCGGCGATTGCGCTACTGGCAGGCGCGCGAGGGTTGCCTGTGCGCGCTCAACCCCACCTACCCGTTCTTCGATCCCCGGCGCCTGATCGAACAGGGCCACATGCAGCTGCTCTCGTTGCAGGAGGCCGAGGATGGTTGGGGCGATTGCCACATGGTCGCCTGTGCACACTGCGGCCAGCACTGGCAGGCAATCGACCGCGAATACCATTACCCGTGGTGGGAATGGCTTTCCGGCTGAGCGCGACCGGACGCACGTGACCGGGCTTACGGCCGCCAGTTGGCGTTGTTCTCCCAGAACTCCACCGAACGCTGGTAGGCCTCACGGTCCAGCGGCACGCCGGAACCCCCCTCCTCCACACCGAGCGCATTGCGCATCATCGTGATCGGCGCCATCGGCACCTCCTCCGGTTCGGCAGTGTAGATGCAGCCGACGATGCCCCAGTCCGCATCGATCGGTGAGCCCTCTTTGGCCAGCTGCTCGGCGCTGTACAGGATCACCACCAGGTAGTTCGCACGCGGCGATTCGACGCCTTCGAACCAACGCACCAGCACCGGCAGCTCATCGCGGTTGCGCGCTTCGTAGCCGCTGCGCAGCAGGTGGCGGTTGGCATCGGTGACCGGCACGGTCAGGCAGCGCGTGCTGGTCCAGTTCTCGTAGACGAACAGCTTGCAGAACGGCGCGTAGCCATCGAGCACCTTCAGTGGCGCATGCGCATTGAGGTGGGCCTGGAACTGCTCGGCAGTGCAGTCCTGGATGGTGTTGCCGCGCGGCACGCGCGGGAACAGGCGGGGACGGGCGAAATCGGTAAGGACGATGGACATGGTGTGCGGCGTGATCAGGAATTCAGTGGCACAGGGTACCCGCCCTTCCCCCTTCGCGGCAGGCGCTTCACACATTCATTGCACATCCATCTTGATGAAGCGATATACTGGTTCGCACCCGCCGCCATCGCCCGTGCCATGACCGCCATCAGCTTCGAGTTCTATCCGCCCAAGACCGACGAACAGCGCAGCCAGCTCGACCGTGCCGCGGCGAAGCTGAAGGACTACGCGCCCGAGTACGTGTCCTGTACGTTCGGCGCCGGTGGCTCGACCCTGAGCTACACCTCCGAGACCGTGCGCCATCTCAACCAGCACCACGGCTTCGAGGCGGCGCCTCATCTCTCCTGTGTCGGCGGCACCCGCCAGGAAATCCGCGAGCTGCTCAAGCTGTACCGCGCCATCGGCTGCCGCCGGCTGGTCGCACTGCGGGGTGACCTGCCCTCGGGCATGGGCTTTCCTGGCGACCTGCGCTACGCCGCCGAACTGATCGCCTTCATCCGTGCCGAACATGGCAATGCCTTCCGCATCGAGGTCGGTGCCTACCCCGAAACACATCCGCAGGCCTCCGATGCCCTGGCCGACCTGAAGCACTTCAAGGCCAAGATCGATGCCGGCGCCGACGCGGCGATCACCCAGTACTTCTTCAACCCCGACGCCTACTTCCACTTCGTGGATGAAGTGCGCCGGCTTGGCGTGGACGTGCCGATCACGCCCGGCATCATGCCGATCGCCAACTTCAGCCAGCTGCGCCGCTTCTCCGAGCAATGCGGTGCCGAGATCCCGCGCTGGATCGGCCGCAAGATGCAGGCCTACGGCGATGACGCGGCATCGGTGCGTGCATTCGGCGCCGAAGTGGTGGCCAAGCTGTGCCAGCGCCTGATCGAAGGCGGCGCGCCGGGCCTGCACTTCTACACACTGAACCTGGCCAAGCCGACAACGGCCGTGTTGAAACTGCTGCAGGGCTGAAAGCACGCTGCACGCGTGCATTCGGCGCTACCCTGCGTCGATGAGATCCATTTCACTCCTGCTGCTGCCGCTGCTGCTGTCCGCTGCGCCCGGCGTTGCCCACGGCCAGGCCTCGCGCCTGAACCGCTGCACCGATGCACAAGGCCAGAGCGTCTACACCGACCGGCCCTGCGACAGCATCGGCGCGCGATCACGGCTGCCACCTCCCGCTCCTGCCGGCAACCACCTGCCGCGGGACTCGCTGGGGGCGCGCTGCCCGCGCCGCCTGAGCGAGCTGGTACAGGCCCTGCGCACCGGCATTACCGGCAACGACGTGAACCGCTTGTCCTCACTCTATCTCTGGGGGGCGGTGTCCGACGCGGGCGCGCAGCGCATCCTCGGCCAGCTGGAGTCGCTGGCGCGGCGGCCACTGGTGGACGTCGTGCCGGTCTATCCGCAGCAGGCACAGGCCCTTCTCCAGGACGAGGATCCTGCACTGGCCGGATCCGCGACCGAGCCCTCCACGTCGCGCCATCCCGTAGGCCTGCGGCTTGAGCAGACGCTGCCTGGCAGCGCCACCCGCGCCGCGACGGTGCTGGGACTGCGACGTCAGTACGGCTGTTTCTGGATCACCTTGTGACCGGTGGGGTCCGATCCCGGCAATGGGGTCAGAGCCCGGCTGCGCGGGGATCTGACCCCGCGAGCGTGCTCTACTCCGGCCACAGGCTGCGGATGGCGGCGATGCCCTGCCCACCATGGCGGCGCGCCTCAGCGACCTGGCCGCGTGCCATCCCACCCAGTGCGTAGATGGGCAGCGATACCTGTGCACGCAGGGCGGCAAACGCATCCCAGCCCAGCGGCGTTGCCTCGGGATGGCTGGCGGTCGCCTGCACCGGCCCAAGCACGGCGAAGTCGCATCCCAGCCGTTGTGCGGCCTGCAGCTGCTCAAGATCGTGGCAGGAGGCTCCCACCAGCTGCCCATCCGGCAACGGTCGCGCCTGCAGGGACAACAGCTGTTCGCTGCCCAGATGCACGCCGACACCCAGCGAGCGCGCCAGTTCGATATCGCGGTTCAGCAGCCACTGCACCCCGCGCCGGTGCGCGCGCAGCGCCTGCTCGATCAGGGCCTGACGGCGAGGATGCTGCAGCGGCAGGCGCAGCTGGATGCGCTGCTGGCCGCCACTGACCGCGCGCTGCAGCCGTTCCTGCCACTGCCGTTGACCGGCCTCGTCCTCACCCGGTGCAGGGGTGACCAGATAGCAGTCGGGCTCGCGCAGTGCCGCCACCACCGGCAGGTCGGCCGGCGGCATCGAGTAGCGTCCGAGCTTGTCCTGCGCGACCCAGGTGATGGCCTGGCCTTCGCGACCGCGCGGCGTGCCCTTCCAACTGCGGACGTGCCGCACTTCCAGCGTCAGGTGCTTGTCCGGGTACCGCTGCGGCACGTCCATGATCCAGTCGCCGACCTCGGCTTCGATGCCCAGTTCCTCGCGCAGTTCACGCACCAGGGCCTGCGCGGAGGTTTCGCCCGCTTCGCGCTTGCCGCCGGGGAACTCCCACAGGCCGGCCATGTCACGGTTCTCGGTACGACGGTTGAGCAGCACGCGGCCACGGGCGTCGGTGATGACGGCCGCCACGACATGGATCGATCGGGTGGGGGAAGGCATGCAGGGAGCATGCCTACAACAGGGGGACCGGCGCAATCGCGGATCGCGTACTTTCCTGCCCCAGAACGGGAGAGCCCCGCTTTCGCGGGGCTCTCTGGCCGGTCAGCTCAGCTGGCCGTGGCAGTGCTTGTACTTCTTGCCACTGCCGCACGGGCACGGATCGTTGCGGCCGATCTTGGCTTCTTCGCGCTGCACCTGGGCCACGCCCTGCTGCGCGGCCTGCACCTGCGCCGCTTCCTCGTCGGCGCTGTAGCCGCCGGCGTCCTGGTGCTGGAACTGCGACTGGCGCAGGCGTGCCTCGACCTGCTGGCGCTCGGCCGCTTCCAGTGCCTGCACTTCCTCGTCGCTGCGGATGCGCACGCGGGCGAGCAGGGTCACCACTTCGCGCTTGACGTTCTCCAGCATGTCCGAGAACAGCTCGAAGGCTTCCTTCTTGTACTCCTGCTTCGGCTGCTTCTGCGCGTAACCCCGCAGGTAGATGCCCTGGCGCAGGTAGTCCATGCGTGCCAGGTGCTCCTTCCAGCTCTGGTCCAGCACGGTCAGCATCACATGCTTTTCCAGCGCGCGCATGGTCTCGTCGCCGACGCTGGCTTCCTTCTCGGCGAAGTGCTGGTTGACGCGCTCCTGCACCTTGGCGGCGATGGTTTCGGCGTCCAGTTCCTCGTGCGACTTGACCAGGTCGGTCAGCGACATCTGCAGGCCGAACTCCGACTCCAGGGTCGCTTCCAGGCCACGCAGGTCCCACTGCTCGTCCACCGAGTTCGGCGGCACGAAGCGCGCAACGATGTCGAAGACGACATCGTCGCGGATGCCATCGACGTTCTCCTTCACCGATTCGGCGTCCAGCAGTTCATCGCGCTGGGCGTAGATGACCTTGCGCTGGTCGTTGTTGACGTCGTCGAAGTCCAGCAGGTTCTTGCGGATGTCGAAGTTGTGGGCCTCGACCTTGCGCTGCGCCTTCTCGATCTGGCGGCTGACCAGGCGGTCTTCGATGACGTCGTCTTCCTTCATGCCCATCATGCGCATGGCCTTCTGCACCCAGTCGGAGGCGAAGATGCGCATCAGGTTGTCTTCCAGCGACAGGTAGAAGCGGGACGAACCCGGGTCGCCCTGGCGGCCCGAACGGCCACGCAGCTGGTTGTCGATACGACGCGATTCATGGCGCTCGGTGCCGACGATGTGCAGGCCGCCTGCCGCCTTCACTGCTTCGTGGCGCTGCTGCCAGTCGGCCTTGATCGCCGCCTTCTGTTCATCGGTGGCATCTTCGCCCAGCGCATGCAGCTCGGCTTCCAGCGAACCACCGAGCACGATGTCGGTACCACGACCGGCCATGTTGGTGGCGATGGTCACCGCGCCGGGACGACCGGCATTGGCGACGATGGTCGCTTCGCGGTCATGCTGCTTGGCGTTGAGCACTTCGTGCTTCACGCCCGCCTTGCGCAGGTGCTCGGACAGCATTTCCGAGGTTTCGATCGAGGTGGTACCGACCAGCACCGGCTGGCCGCGCTTGGCGCATTCCTCGATGTCGGCCAGCACCGCGTTGAACTTGCCCTTGCGGTTGAGGAACACCTGGTCCGGGCTGTCCTTGCGGATGGTCGGGCGGTTGGTCGGGATCACCACCACTTCCAGGCCGTAGATGCTCTGGAACTCGAATGCTTCGGTATCGGCCGTACCGGTCATGCCGGACAGCTTCTTGTACATGCGGAACAGGTTCTGGAAGGTAATGCTGGCCAGCGTCTGGTTCTCACGCTGCACCGGCACGCCTTCCTTCGCCTCCACCGCCTGGTGCAGGCCGTCGGACCAGCGGCGACCGGCCAGGGTACGGCCGGTGAACTCGTCCACGATCACCACTTCACCATCGCGCACGATGTAGTCCACGTCACGCTGGTAGATGGCGTGCGCGCGGAGGGCGGCGTTGAGGTGGTGGACCACGGTCAGGTTCTGCGCCGCGTACAGGCCTTCGGTGTCGCCGTTGAGGATGCCGGCCTCGACCAGCAGCTGTTCGGCGTGCTCCATGCCCGCTTCGGACAGGTGCACCTGCTTGCCCTTCTCGTCGACCCAGAAGTCGCCCTCGCCGTCTTCCACTTCCTGCTTGACCAGATTCGGCACGATGCGGTTGACGCGGATGTACAGCTCCGGGGAATCGTCGGCCGGGCCGGAGATGATCAGCGGGGTGCGTGCTTCGTCGATCAGGATGGAGTCGACTTCGTCGACGATGGCGTAGTGCAGGCCGCGCTGATAGCGATCGGCCTTGGACAGCGCCATGTTGTCGCGCAGGTAGTCGAAACCGAATTCGTTGTTGGTGCCGTAGGTGATGTCGGCGGAATAGGCTTCGCGCTTGTCGCTGTGCGGCATGCCCGGATACACCACGCCCACGCTCAGGCCCAGCCAGTTGTACAGCTTGCCCATCTGCGCGGCATCGCGGCGGGCCAGGTAGTCGTTCACGGTGACCACGTGCACGCCCTTGCCTTCCAGCGCGTTGAGGTACACCGGCAGCGTGGCCACCAGGGTCTTGCCTTCACCGGTACGCATTTCGGCGATCTTGCCCAGATGCAGGACCATGCCGCCGATCAGCTGCACGTCGTAGTGGCGCATGCCGAGCACGCGGCGACCGGCTTCGCGGCAGACCGCGAATGCTTCCGGCAGGACCTTGTCCAGGGCCTCACCGCCGGCGATGCGCTGCTTGAACTCCGGCGTCTTGGCCTGCAGCTGCTCGTCGGAAAGCTTCTCGATCTCCGGCTCCAGCGCATTGATCTTGGCGACGATGCGGTTGAGCTGGCGCAGCTGTCGTTCGTTACGACTGCCAAATACGCGGGTAAGCAGGCTGTTGATCATTGAAGGAACCGGGTTGGATGGACACGACGCCCGGCCTTCCCTGGGGAATCCGTCCGCCGCAAACGAAACAGGGCGCTTGGCGCCCTGTCGATGGCAACACCCATTGTAGCTTGGGACGGCCGGGAGGGGTTTCAAGCGTCCCGTGCGGCGTGATCGGCCCGGATCCGGCAAACCGGGGTTGAGCAAAGGGGTCAGATCCCTTTCGCCGTGGCGAAAGGATCTGACCCCAAGGAGGGTGGCGCCGGGCCATGCCCGGCGCTGGAATCAGCCGCGGCTGATACGGCCGACCGGCGTGTTGCCGCCGTCGCCGAGGAACTTGCGCGGGTTGACCACGTTGCCGTTTTCCCACACCTCGAAGTGCACGTGGGCGCCGGTGGAGCGACCGGTGGAACCGGCCTTGGCCACTTCCTGGCCGGCACGGACCAGATCGCCGACCTTCACCACCAGGCGCGAATTGTGCGCGTAGCGGGTGACGTAGCCGTTGCCATGGTCGACATCGACGACGTTGCCGTAGCCGCCCTTGACGCCGGAGAAGCTGACCACGCCATCGGCCACGGCCATGACCGGATCGCCGACCCGGGCGTGGAAGTCCATGCCCTTATGGGTGGCGGCACCGCGGCCGAAGGGGTCGGCACGGGTGCCGAAGCCGGACGTGACATAGCTGTTGCGGATCGGCATGCGCGAAGGCACGGCGTTCTGCTGCAGCTGGTGATCGAACATCAGCGATTCCATCACCGACAGCTGGCGGCCTGAAGCAGCGAAACGCTGCTCCAGCACCTGTAAGTCGGCGTTGACATCCTTGACCGGGATGTCCGAGGTCGGGCCGCCGGCATCGCCGTCACCCAGGCCGGGAGTTTCGTTGAAGTCAAACTCGCCATCTTCCAGCTTGCCCATCTGGGTCAGCCGTTCGCCCAGGGCGTTGAGGCGGGTGGCCTGCGCCTGCAGCTCGCCGAGGCGGGCCGCCAGCGCGTTGACCTGGGTCTGCGCATCGCGCTGGACCTTGGCCAGTTCAGCCTCCTGGCGGTCGACCTTGGCCTGCAGCCGCGAATCGTTGAACGCGTTGGCGCCGATTCCGCCTGCAAAGCCGATAATGCAGCCTACCCCGAGCACGCTGCCCAGCAGGGCACGGGGGCGGTCCTCGAAATAGAACCGCAAACGCGTGAGCGCCGATTTGGCCTGACCTTCACGCGTTTTGATTACGATCTTTTTGAATGCCATCAGTGAGTTTTCATGTCTGAGCCGAAATCCAGCGTTCGCCCCGCTTCCGTGCCGAAACCGGCACTGGATGCGGTAATGGCGGACAAAAGCGGGAACCCGCTGCGGCGTGCCTTGTGGCTCGACGCGCTGGACCGTCAGTTGCGCCCCCAGTTGCCGCCACCTCTGCGCAGCCGTTGCCGGCTGGCCAATGTGGACGGGGAACACCTCGTTTTTCTCGTCGAGTCCCCGGTCTGGCATGCCAAGTTCCGGCTTGCCGAGGCCCAGCTTCTCGACGCGGCCCGGTCCATCGGGCTGAAGGCCACCAGGGTGACCATCAAGACTGCGTCCACCACTCCCTCACGCTCCCCAGCGATCGACAACCGGAATGGCCCCCACGCAGTTTCAGCCGCCACGCACAAAGGGCTACGCGACGCCTTGGCAGCCCTGCAGGATGTTCCTTCGAAGCCGAAGAAGCGGTCCTGAGGACAACGGAGCCTCCTGCTCCGCTCCCCGTCGCGCGTGTCACCGCAGCGTGAAACATTTCGGGGGCCGGGTCGCATCCTAGCGGTCCCCGGTGGACCTGTCGTTAGATTGTTGTTAAAACAACGTTAAATTCAGGCTTCCGATCCAACAGGTTCACGAAACCGTGACGACAGACCGACAGTCGCGTCACCTGCTGCGTCGTATCCATCGCAGCCTCCAGAAATGCGGACGCCGCCCTGAGAGGCGGCGTTTTTTCCTTTCAATTCAAAACGTTATGTGGATCAGGCGTAGGCCGGGGTGGCGTACTCGACCGGATCCGGTAGCGCCGGCGAGTCATAGCTGACCCACTCCCACGCGCTGGCATCGGCCATCAGCGCGCGCACCAGCTTGTTGTTGAGCGCGTGACCGGACTTGAAGCCCTCGTAGGCGCCCAGCACCTGGCCACCGGCGAGGTAGAGGTCGCCGATCGCATCAAGGATCTTGTGGCGCACGAATTCGTCGGCGTAGCGCAGCCCGTCTTCGTTGAGCACGCGGAACTCGTCAAGCACGATGGCGTTGTCCATCGACCCGCCCAGGCCCAGATTGCGTTCACGCATGTACTCCAGGTCGCGCATGAAGCCGAAGGTGCGCGCGCGGGAGATTTCCTTGGTGTACGCCAGCGTGGAGAATTCGATTTCCTGGCGTGACTGCTTGGCCGGGATCATCGGGTGGTCGAACTGGATGGTGAAGCCCAGCTTGTACCCCTCGTAGGGCGTGAAGCGGGCCACCTTGTCACCCTCGGTCACTTCCACGGTCTTGAGCACGCGGATGAAGCGCTTGGGCGCATCCTGTTCCACGATGCCTGCCGACTGCAGCAGGAACACGAACGGGCCGGCCGAACCGTCCATGATCGGCAGCTCGGCCGAGGACAGCTCGACGATGATGTTGTCCACACCCAGGCCGGCCAGAGCCGACATCAGGTGTTCAACGGTCTGGACCTTGGCGTCGTTGCAGGTCAGGCCGGTGCACAGGGTCACTTCGGTGACCAGCTCCGCCTTGGCCGGCACTTCCACCACCGGATCCAGATCCACGCGGCGGAACACGATGCCGTGGTTGACCGGTGCCGGGCGCAGGGTCATGTAGACCTTGTCACCGCTGTGCAGGCCAACGCCGGTAGCGCGGATCGTGTTCTTGAGGGTGCGTTGCTGGATCATGGGGGCAGACCGGAAGTGACACCTTAGATTAACACGCGCACTCCCCTACCCCGGCTGAAACGGCGGCAGGACACACCGGCGCGCGGGTGGGACACGCGTGAAGGGCCGCCGGGCCTATCCTGGCCCGGCGCCCGCACTTCAGGACATGGTGGCGCGACCCGGGGAGGACAAGCCCCGGGCAGCTCCGCTCAGTCCGCCTGGCGGCGCAGGAACGCCGGGATGTCCAGGTAATCATTCGGCAGTTCCGCCGCCGCCGGGGCCGAAGAGGCCGGGGCCGACGCGGTGGAGGCTGCCGCGGTATCGCTGCTGGCACGACGCAGGCCCAGGCCCATGCCGCCCACGGCCTTGGAGACCGCATCGCCACCCGTGTCGAACTCGCCGAACTCCGGCTGGCCGGTGGTGGCATTGCGCACCAGCTTGATCGGCGCACGCTCGCCCGGACGCTGGCTCTTGCTGGCCGACACGCGGTTCAGGCCGGTAGCCACCACCGTCACGCGCACTTCGTCCTGCATGTCCGGATCCAGCACGGTACCGACCACCACGGTGGCATCTTCGGACGCGAAGCCATCGATGGTGCGGCCGATCTCGTCGAACTCGGCCATGGTGAAGTCGGCGCCAGCGGTGATGTTGACCAGGATGCCGTTGGCACCGGCCAGGTTCACATCGTCCAGCAGCGGGTTCTGGATCGCCGCTTCGGCGGCAGCCTGGGCACGGTCATCGCCACGGGCGGTGCCGGTACCCATCATCGCCAGGCCCATTTCGGACATGACGGTGCGCACGTCGGCGAAGTCGACGTTGATCAGGCCCGGACGCACGATCAGGTCAGCAATGCCCTGCACGGCGCCCTGCAGCACGTCATTGGCGGCACGGAACGCCTGGATCATGGTGGCGTTGCGGCCCAGCACGGTGATCAGCTTCTCGTTCGGAATCGTGATCAGCGAGTCGCAGTGCTGGCTCAGTTCCTCGATGCCCTTCAGCGCAACCTGCATGCGGCGACGGCCTTCGAACGGGAACGGCTTGGTGACCACGGCCACGGTCAGGATGCCCATTTCCTTGGCCAGCTGCGCCACCACCGGCGCCGCACCGGTGCCGGTGCCGCCGCCCATGCCGGCGGTGATGAACACCATGTCGGCGCCCTGCAGGGCGTCCATGATGCGCTCACGGTCTTCCAGGGCGGCCTGGCGGCCCACTTCCGGGTTCGCGCCTGCGCCCAGGCCCTTGGTCACGTTGGTGCCCAGCTGCAGCTGCAGCTTCGCACCGCAATTCTTGATGGCCTGCGAGTCGGTGTTGGCGGTGATGAACTCCACGCCGTCCACCGCCGAGTTGACCATGTGCGCCACGGCATTGCCGCCGCCGCCGCCCACGCCAACCACCTTGATCACCGCATTGGGTGCCATCTTTTCGATCAGTTCAAAATGCGCCATGTCCGTGTCCTCGTTGTATCCGCTTTCGATGGCATGGGCATTCGGGCGTCCTGCCGTCCTGCTGCATGCCGCCGTTGCGGCTGTGTGGGTTGTGTGTTGCCGGTGTTGCGTTGTGTTGCGGGTGTTGCATCCGGGCGATGCCCGGCGTTACGGGTTCCGCGTCAGAACTCGCCGCGGAACCAGGTCTTGAGTTTCTTGAACATGCTGCCGGCGCGCCCGGTCGGCAGCGATGGCCGGCGCGGATGCTCGATCTGGCTGCCCATCAGCAGCAGGCCCACGCCGGTGGCGTGCACCGGGTTGCCGACCACTTCGCCCAGGCCGGTGACGTGCTGCGGAATGCCCACGCGCACCGGCATCTGCAGCATCTCTTCAGCCAGCTCGACCACGCCTTCCATCTTCGATGCACCGCCGGTGAGCACCATGCCCGCGCGCACCAGCTCTTCGAAGCCGGAGCGACGCAGTTCGGCCTGCACCATCTCGAAGATTTCCTCGTAGCGGCCCTGCACTGCCTGCGCCAGCGAATGGCGCGGCATGCGCCGCGGCGGGCGATCACCCACCGACGGCACCTGGATGCTCTCCTCGGCAGTGGCCAGCTGGGCCAGGGCGCAGGCGTAGCGCACCTTGATCTGCTCGGCTTCCGGGGTCGGCGTGCGCAGCATGTGCGCGATGTCGTTGGTGACGTGGTCGCCGGCAATCGGCAGCGATGCGGTGTGGCAGATCGCGCCCTGCACGAACACCGCGATGTCGGTGGTGCCTGCGCCCATGTCGACCAGCACCACACCCAGCTCGCGTTCGTCGGCGGTCAGCACCGCCACGCTGGAGGCCAGCGAGGACAGCACCAGATCATCCACCTGCAGGCCGCAGCGCTGCACGCACTTGCTGATGTTGGCGGCGGCGGACTGCGCGCACACCACCAGGTGTGCATGCACTTCCAGGCGCACACCGGTCATGCCCACCGGGTTGCGGATGCCTTCCTGCGAATCATCCAGCACGTACTCGCGCGGGATCGCATGCAGGATCTTCTGGTCGGCCGGAATCGCCACCGCCTTGGCAGCGTCGAGCACGCGGTCCAGGTCGCCCCAGGTCACTTCGCCATCGCGGATCGGCACGATGCCCGGCGAGTTCTTGCACTGCACGTGGTTGCCGGAGATCGAGGCGTAGACCGAACGGATCTCGCAGCCGGCCATCAGCTCGGCCTCTTCGACCGCACGCTGGATCGACTGCACGGTCGATTCGATGTCCACCACCACGCCGCGCTTGAGGCCGCGCGACTCGTGCGATCCGATGCCGATCACTTCGATCGGGTTGCCCGGCGAATACTCGCCCACCAGCGCCACCACCTTGGAGGTGCCGATATCCAGGCCGACGATCAGCGATTTGTCACCCTTGCGATTCATGTCCTTTCCTGCGTCCTTCTTGCCGGGGTCGCCGGCGCGTCAGCCGGCGCGGCCGGGGTGCCCCAGCTCAGCGTGAAACCATTGGTGTAGCGGAGATCGGCGCGCTCGATCGGCGCAGCCTGGTTGGCCAGTTGTGGCAGCACGCGCACGAAGCGCTGCAGGCGCGAACGGGCGTCATCGCGTCCTACCACCACTTCGGTGCCGTTGCTCAGCACCAGCGACCAGCTGCCGCGCGCATCCATGGTCAGCCGGCGCACGTCGACGCCGGCAGGCGCGAACAGCGCGCGTGAATCGTTGTACAGCTTGACCACTTCCTCGGTCTGGCTGTCGGGGCCATCCAGCTCGGGCAGCTGCAGGTCGGCCAGCTTCTTCGGCGTGGGGAACAGCTTGCCCTGCTCGGACAGCAGGCGACCCTCGCCCCAGCGGGCGAAAGGCTTGTGCTCGACCAGGGTCACTTCCAGCACGTCAGGCCACTGCTTGCGCACCTGCGCGCTTTCCACCCACGGCAGCTTCTCCAGTGCGTCCTGCGCATCCTGCAGCTTGACCGCGAAGAACCCGGCACGCGCATACGGCAACAGCACCTGCTGCAGCTGCTCGGCCGGCACGCGCTTGAATTCACCGTGCACGCGCAGCTTCGCCAGCGGCCAGCGCTCGGCGCCGACCCAGCCATTGACCACGGCCACCACCGGCAGTGCCACCACCGACAGCGCCAGAAGCCAGACGAAGATGCGCAGCACCGCGTTCATGCGTGGCCAGCCTCCAGGGTCTGTTCAAGCACGCGCCACACCAGCTCCTCGAAGCCGATGCCGGCCTGGCGGGCCGCCTTGGGCACCAGCGAGTGGCTGGTCATGCCCGGCGCGGTGTTCACTTCCAGCAGGAAGAAGCGGCCACTTGCGCGGTCACGCATCACGTCCACGCGCCCCCAGCCACGGCAGCCGGCGGCGCGGAACGCGGCCAGCGCGATGCGACGGATCTCGTCCTCGGCCTCGCCGTCCAGGCCCGGGCACAGGTACTGGGTATCTTCTGCGATGTACTTGGCGTTGTAGTCGTACCACTGGCCCTTGGGCACGATGCGGATCGACGGCAGTGCGACGTCGCCAAGGATGGCGACGGTCAGCTCGTCGCCGACTACCATCTGCTCCATCAGCAGCTGGCCGTCGTAGCGCGCAGCCAACGCCACCGCCTCGTCCAGGCCTGCTTCGTCGGTCACACGGCTGATGCCCACGCTGGAGCCTTCGTTGGCCGGCTTGACCACCACCGGCAGGCCTAGCTCGCGCGCCTGTGCGTGGACGGTCTCGGCAGTGACCTTCCGGTACTGCGGGGTGGGTAAACCGACCGAGAGCCACACCTGCTTGGTGCGGATCTTGTCCATGCTCAATGCCGAACCCAGCACGTCCGAGCCGGTATACGGCACGCCGAAGGCGTCCATCAGGCCCTGCACGATGCCATCCTCTCCGCCACCGTTGTGGCCATGCAGGATGTTGAACACGCGATCGATGCCGCCGCCGGCCAATGCCCGGGCCAGGGCCGGAATGCCGTCCACGGCGAACGCATCGACGCCGCGCGACTGCAGCGCCTCCAGCACGTTGCGGCCGGAGTCCAGCGACACCTCGCGCTCGCTGGAGGTACCGCCGAGCAGGACGGCGACGCGGCCGAACACGGCCGGGTCGGTACTGCGCAGCGGCGGGAAGGTCAGCGTGCTCACGCCTCGCCCTCCGCCTTGAAGCCTTCCACTGCGATGTGGGTGGCGACGGCGCCGATATCGCCGGCCCCCATCATCAGCAGCAGGTCACCATCCTGCAGCACGTCCGGCAGCACGCTCGCCAGCTCGGCGGCCTTGCCCACCACCACCGGCTCGCTGCGGCCGCGGGCGCGGATGGCGCGTGCCAGCGCATGCGAATCGGCACCTGCGATCGGCTCCTCGCCGGCCGGGTAGACCTCGCTCAGTACCAGCGCGTCGACGCTGGACAGCACTGCAGCGAACTTGTCGAACTGGTCGCGGGTGCGGCTGTAGCGGTGGGGCTGGAACGCGACCACCAGGCGCTTGTCGGCCCAGCCGCCGCGGGCAGCGGCAAACACCGCCTCCAGTTCGCTCGGGTGATGACCGTAATCATCGATGATCCGCACCCTGGCACCGCTGGCGGTGGTGACTTCGCCCAGGTCGTTGAAGCGACGGCCGACGCCGGCGAAGGCCTCCAGCGCACGCGCAATCGCATCCGGTGCCACGCCCAGCTGCCAACCGACCGCAGCGGCGGCCAGCGCGTTGAGCACGTTGTGCCTGCCCGGCAGTGCCAGCACCACTTCCTGGCTGGTGCCCTGCGGCAGGCGCAGGGTGAAGCGCATGCGCGAGCCCTCCTGCACCACGTTCTCGGCGCGCACGTCGGCCTGCGGGCTCATGCCGTAGCTCATGACGTGGCGCGGCGTCCTGGCGGCCAGTGCAGCCACTTCCGGATCGTCGATGCACAGTACCGCCAGCCCGTAGAACGGCAGGCGCTGCAGGAACTCGGCGAATGCGGCCTGCACCCGGGCGAAGTCGTTGCCGTAGTTTTCCAGGTGGTCCGCATCGATGTTGGTGATGATCGACATCAGCGGATTCAGGCGCAGGAAGCTGCCATCGCTCTCATCGGCCTCTGCCACCAGCCACTGCCCACCGCCGAGCTTGGCGTTGGCGCCGGCGGCCAGCAGCTGGCCACCGATCACGAAGGTCGGGTCCAGGCCGCCCTCGCTCAGCACCGCTGCCGTCAGGCTGGTGGTGGTGGTCTTGCCATGGGTGCCGGCCACGGCGATGCCACGCCGGAAGCGCATCAGCTCGGCCAGCATCGCCGCACGCGGCATGATCGGAATGCGCTGGCTGCGCGCCTCCATCAGCTCCGGGTTGTCTTCGCGGATCGCGCTGGACACCACCACGCAGTCGGTGCCCAGCACATTGGCCGCCGAATGGCCACGCATGATGCGTGCTCCTAGGCCGGCCAGGCGGCGGGTGGCCGCATTGTCGGCATTGTCCGAACCGGACACTTCATAACCCAGCGTCAGCATCACTTCGGCGATGCCGCTCATGCCGGTGCCGCCGATGCCGACGAAGTGCACGCGCGGGAAGGCGCGCACCAGGTCGTTGGTGTCGTGCAGGCGACGGATCATGCGCGGCCTCGCGCAGGGCAGGCGCGCTGGCATGCCTTCTTCATACAGCTTCCTCGAGAATGATATCGGCGATGCGCTCGGCGGCATCGACCTTGGCCAGGGCACGCGCGGCTTGCGCCATCTGCATGCGGCGGCCGGGATTTTCGGACAGATCGCGCAGCAGTGCGGCAATGCCGTCTGCCAGCGTTCCGTCCTGCTTCAGCAAAACCGCCGCGCCGCGCTCGACCAGATACTCCGCGTTGCGGGTCTGGTGATCGTCGACGGCGGCGGGGAATGGCACCAGCACGCTGCCGACACCGACCGCGCACAGCTCGGCCAGGGTCGATGCCCCGGCACGGCACACGACCAGGTCGGCCCACGCGAATGCCTCGGCCATGTCCGCGATGAACGGAGTGATCTGCGCCTGCACGCCCGCCTTGGCATAGGCCTCGACCGCTTCGGCGTGCAGCTTCTCGCCGCTCTGATGGCGCACCTGCACCGGCACTTCCGCACCGAGCGCTGCGATGGCCTGCGGCACGCCGCTGTTGAGTGCGCGCGCACCCTGGCTGCCGCCCACCACCAGCACGCGCAACGGACCGTGGCGATCGGCGAAACGCTGTTCCGGCGGCGCGATCGCGGCGATCTCCGCGCGCACTGGATTGCCCACCGCTTCTTCACCCTTGGCGAAGGTGCCCGGGAACCCGGTCAGCAGGCGGCGCGAGTAGCGCGACAGGATGCGGTTGGTCATGCCGGGTGCGCGGTTCTGCTCGTGCACCAGCAGTGGCAGCCCATGCAGGCGGGTGGCCATGCCACCGGGTCCCGAGGCGAATCCGCCGAAGGCAATCACCGCACGCGGCTGGCGACGGCGGATGATCATGCCGGCCGCACGCAACGCGCGCATCAGCCGCCACGGTGCGCCCAGCAGTGCCAGCTTGCCCTTGCCACGCAGGCCGGTGATGGACAGCGTGTCGATCGGAATGTCGTGCTGCGGCACCAACCGGGTTTCCATCGCGCCTTCGGCGCCCATCCAGGTGACCGGCACGCCACGCTCGCGCAGCACGCGGGCCACGGCCAGCCCTGGGAAGATATGCCCGCCGGTACCACCGGCCAGGATCATCACCGGGCGAACGTTGTGGTCGGCAGCACTCATCCGAGCCTCCCGAAAGTCGGTTCGACGCGGGACTGCAGGCGGCTGGTGCCACGCACGGCAGGGCCCGCGCCGGCAGGCGCGTCCGCGCCCATCGGCAGCGACCCCGCGGACGGGGCGGACGGCTCTTCGGCCGGTGCGGTGGCAGCATCGTCGCCGCCGCCGATGCGCACGGCCTGGCGGCGCTCGGCACGCTTCAGCTCGTAGGACACGCGCAGCAGCAGGCCCATCGCCACGCACGTCATCAGGACCGACGAACCACCCGAGGAGATCAGCGGCAGGGTCAGGCCCTTGGTCGGCAGGATGCCCAGGTTCACGCCGATCGAAACGAAGGTCTGCATGCTGATCCACAGGCCGATGCCGAAGGCGATGTAGCCGGAGAAGTGGCGCTTCATTTCCACGCAGCGCATGCCCAGCCAGAAGGTGCGGCCGACCAGCAGCGCGAACAGGGCGATGATGACGCAGGTGCCCATGAAGCCGAATTCCTCGGCGGTCACCGAGAAGATGAAATCGGTATGTGCTTCGGGCAGGTAGTACAGCTTCTGTACCGAATTGCCGAGGCCGACGCCGGTCCACTCGCCGCGCCCCACCGCCATCAGCGCGTTGGACAGCTGGTAGCCGTCGCCCTGCTGGTCGGCCCACGGGTCCAGGAACGAGGTGATGCGGCGCATGCGGTACGGCTCGATGATCGCCAGCGCGCTCATGCCGACCAGGCCGATGATCACCGGCATCGACATGCGCGGCATGTTGACTCCGCCCAGCACCAGCATGCCGGCCGTGATCGCCAGCAGCAGGGTCGACGAACCGAAGTCGGGCTGCAGCAGCAGCAGCACCACCAGCGCACCGGCCACGCCCAGCGGCTTGAGCATCGCCGGCCAGGTCGCGTTGACCTCGTCGCGGAAGCGCACCAGGTAGCTGGACAGCCAGACGATGTACAGCACCTTCACCGCTTCCACGGTCTGGAACTTGGAGACCCCCAGGTTGATCCAGCGGCGGGCACCATTGACGCTGCTGCCCAGACCGGGAATGAACACCACCAGCAGCAGTGCGAAGCAGCCCAGCAGCAGCACCTGGTTGTACTGCTCGATGGACTTCAGCTCGGTACGCGCGGCAATGGCCGCCAGCACGATGCCGATCGCCAGGAACACCAGGTGGCGGTTGAGGTAGTAGAACGGGCTGCTCATCAACGCGATCGAGCTCGACGCCACCATCACCACGCCCAGCCCGGTGAGCGCGAGCATCGCACCCAGCAGCCACTTGTCGTAGCTGCCTTCGATGGCTTCGAGGCGTGTTGCCTGGCGGGACAGGTCGTTCATCGTCAGCGCACCTTCAACGTGGCCAGGCCGATCAGCACGAGCACGACGGAGATGATCCAGAAGCGCACGATCACGCGCGGCTCCGGCCAGCCCTTCAGTTCGAAATGGTGGTGGATCGGCGCCATGCGGAACACGCGCTTGCCGGTCAGCTTGAACGAGGCGACCTGGATCATCACCGACAGGGTCTCGATGACGAATACGCCGCCCATGATCACCAGCACCAGTTCCTGGCGGGTGATCACCGCGATCGTGCCCAGCACCGCGCCCAGCGCCAGCGCACCGATGTCGCCCATGAAGACCATCGCCGGATAGGTGTTGAACCACAGGAAGCCCAGCCCGGCGCCCGCGATGGCGGCGCAGATGATGACCAGCTCACCGGCACCGGGAATCTGCGGGATCTGCAGGTAGTTGGCGAACACCACGTTGCCGGAGGCGTAGGCGAACACGCCCAGCGCGCAGGCGACCAGCACGGTGGGCATGATCGCCAGGCCGTCCAGGCCATCGGTCAGGTTGACCGCGTTGGAGAAGCCGACGATCCAGAAGTAGGCGATGGTCACGAAGCCGATGCCGGCCAGCGGCAGCGCCACCGACTTGAACATCGGAATGTAGAAGGTCAGTGCGGCAGGCACATCGGCGGTATAGAACAGGAACAGGCCGGCGGCCAGTCCGAAGATCGACTGCAGCAGGTACTTCCAGCGCGACTTCAGGCCGTTCGGGTCGCGGCGGACGATCTTGATCCAGTCGTCGTACCAGCCGATCGCGCCGAAGCACAGCATCACCGCCAGCACCAGCCAGACGTAGCGGTTGCGCAGGTCGGCCCACATCAGCACCGACAGGGTGACGGTCAGCAGGATCAGCGAACCGCCCATGGTCGGCGTGCCGGCCTTGGAGAAATGGGTCTGCGGGCCGTCCTTGCGGATCGGCTGGCCGCCCTTGAACTGGGCAAGCTTGCGGATCATCGCCGGGCCGAGCCACAGCGACAGGAACAGGGCCGTCAACGCGGCAAGGATGGCGCGGAACGTCTGGTAGTTGAACAGCCCGAACAGGCTCTCCAACTGCTGCAACCATCGAGCCAGTTCATACAACATGCGGGGATTCCTCTCCTTGCGCCAGCAGCGCTTTGACGATCGTGTCCATGGCGCTGCCACGGGAACCCTTGACCAGGCAGCGCACGCCGGCGTGCAGCTCGTCCTTCAACGCCTGCGACAGCGCGTCATGGGTGGCGAATTGGCGGCCGCCTTCGCCGAACGCGGCGGCGGCGGCGGCACTGAGCGGACCGAGCGCATACAGGCGCTTCAGCCCTGCGGCGCGCGCGCGGACGCCGGCCTGCGCGTGCAGCGACTGCGCATCCGGGCCAAGCTCACGCATGTCACCCAGCACCAACCAGCCCTCTTCCGGGGCGGCCGCCAGCGCATCGATGGCGGCGGCCAGCGAACCGGGATTGGCGTTGTAGCTGTCGTCCACCAGCACCGCACCATTGCGCAGCTGGTGGGCGATCTGGCGTCCGGGCACCGGCTGTGCGTCGGCCAGGCCGGCGGCGACCCATGCCAGGTCGATGCCGGCAGCCAGCGCCAGGCTGGCGGCAGCAAGCGCGTTGCTGACGTTGTGGCGACCCGGCAGGCCCAGCACCACGCGTGCTTCGCCCATCGGCGAGACCAGCGTGAACTGGCTGCCCTGCGCACCGGCGCGGATGTCACGCGCGGTGATGTCGGCAGTGTGTTCCAGGCCGTAACGCAGCACGCGGCAGCGCGGCGGAACGCCGACGAAGTGCTGCTCGAACCAGCGTCCGTAGGCATCATCGACATTGATCACCGCCACGCCGTCGGCCGGCAGTGCGGCGTAGATGGCGCCCTTGGTGGTGGCCACGCCGAGCAGACTGCCCATCCGCTCGAGATGCGCAGGCGCGATGTTGTTGACCAGCGCATAGCGCGGGCGGGCGATATCGGTCAGGTAGGCGATGTCGCCCGGCTTGCCGGCGCCCATCTCGTAGATGGCGTAGTCGGCATCTTCCGGCGCATCGATCACCGCCAGCGGCAGGCCGATCTCGTTGTTGCGGTTGCCCGGGTTGGCATAGACCACCTTGTGCGCGTGCTGTGCCACCTGTTGCAGGATGGCCAGCAGCAGGCTCTTCACGCTGGTCTTGCCGTTGCTGCCGGTGATCGCGAACACCTCGGTGCTGCGGTCGCGCTGCATGCCCGTGGCGATCTTCGCCAGCGCCAGTTCGCTGTCGGCGACCAGCACCTGCGGCAGCTCGACCGGCAGCAGGCGCTCGACCAGCAGCGCGCTGGCGCCACGGGCCTGCGCGTCGGCGGCGAAGTCATGGCCATCGAAACGCTCGCCACGCAGGGCCACGTACAGGCTGCCCGGGCCGAGACTGCGGGTATCGTTGCTGATGGCATCGATGGCGACATCGTCGCCGTGGATCTCGCCGCCGGCCCAGTGCGCGATCAGCGACAGCAGGGTGCGCTTCATCGTGCACCCTCCGCCGCCAGCACACCGGCCTTGGCAGCCAGTGCAGCGGCCGCCACTTCGGTATCGTCGAAGTCGTGGCGTACGCCCTTGATCTCCTGGTAGGGCTCATGGCCCTTGCCGGCGATCAGGATGATGTCGCCGGCACCGGCGCGCTTCACGGCCAGACCGATCGCGCGCGCACGGTTGCGCTGCACGGTCACCGCGCCGGCATCGGTGAATCCTGCAAGGATGTCGGCGACGATGCGGTCACCGTCCTCGCCACGCGGGTTGTCATCGGTCACGATGATCTGGTTGGCCAGCCGCTCGGCAATGGCCGCCATCTGCGGGCGCTTGCCGGTGTCACGTTCACCGCCGCAGCCGAACACACAGTACAGCGTGCCCTGCAGATGCCCGTGCAGGCTGTCCAGTGCCTGTTCCAGTGCATCCGGCGTGTGCGCGTAGTCGATGACCACGGTCGGCAGGCCCTGCTCGCCGCCAAGGCGGTTCATGCGGCCGCGGATCGGCTGCAGCGCCGACAGTACCTCGGCGATACGCGGCAGTGACTGGCCCTGTGCGTGCAGGGTGCCGGCCACGGCCAGCAGGTTGTCGACGTTGAAGCGGCCCAGCAGCGGCGATCGGACAGCTGCGCGCTGTCCTTCGATCACCAGGTCGAAGGCGATGCCACGGCCATCAAGCTGCAGCGCGTCGGCGAGCACGACGGCGCCGTCGGTATCGCGCGAGCTCAGGCCGATCGGCAGCACGCCGGCCGGCAGGTCGGCGAACAGCTGGCGACCGAACGCGTCGTCGAGGTTGATCACCGCGGCCTTCAGGCCAGGACGATGGAACAGGCGGGCCTTGGCCGCGCCGTAGCTGGCCATGTCGCCGTGGTAATCGAGATGGTCGCGGGTGAGGTTGGTGAACACGGCCACGTCGTAATGCACGGCATCGACGCGGCCCTGGTCCAGCGCATGTGAACTGACTTCCATCGCCACCGCGCGCGCGCCCTGGTCGCGAAGCTGCGCCAGCAGGGCATGCATCTGCAGCACCAGCGGCGTGGTGAAGCCGGTCGGCTCGACCGCGCCGTAAAGTCCAGCACCCAGCGTGCCGATACTGCCACTGGGCGTTCCCAGCAGATGCCAGGCCTGGGCCAGCAGCTGCACGGTGGACGTCTTGCCGTTGGTACCGGTGACACCCACCATCGCCATTGCCCGCGACGGTGCACCGTGGAACTGGTCAGCCATTGCGCCCATGCGTGCGCGCAGGCCCGGTACCGCAATGGCATCGGCCGGTGCGGGCAGATCGTCCGGTGCCGGCGGCTCGAACAGGATCGCGCCGGCGCCCGCCGCGCGCGCCTGATCGACGAAGCCCAGGCCATGTGCGCCGAAACCGGCGATGGCCACGAAGGCATTGCCGGGGCGTACGGCACGGCTGTCCAGCACCAGGCCGGTCAGAACGGGATCATGGCCCGCCAGGGCCACGTCCGGAAGCAACTGCGAAAGCAACATCGAAGGGCTCATTGCGTGCCTCCCGTGGCGGGCGGCGTCTGGACCTGCGCGCTGGGCAGCGCGGCATCGAATTCGGCGGCGGCATCGACCGGCAACGCGGTCTCGGCCGGCGGGGCCGGCAGGATCGAGGCCGAGTGCCCCATCTTTCCGGACTGCTGCGCGGCCAGCCACGACTGCAGGTCGTCCAGCGGCACATCCATCAGGCGCAGAGTGCCTTCCATCACGTTGTGATAGACCGGGGCCGACACCAGGCCGCCGTAGAACTTGCCGGCCTGCGGATCATTGATGACGATGACAGTGGCGAAGCGCGGGTTGGTGGCGGGCACCACGCCGGCGAACAGCGCGTTGTAGTGACCGCGCTCGTAGCCGCCGGGGCCGGCCTTGCGCGCAGTACCGGTCTTGCCGGCGACGTGGTAGCCCAGGACCGCCGCCTGCTTGGCGCCGCCCTGGGTGACCACCGTTTCCATCATCGCCACCACCTGCTTGGCGACGTTCTCGTCGATGATCTGCTGGCCTTCGTTGCGCTGCCCCTTGACGAAGGTCGGTGCGATCAGGCGACCACCGTTGGCCAACGCCGAGTACGCGGTGGCGATCTGCAACGGCGTGACCGACAGGCCGTAGCCATAGGACATGGTGGTCTTGGTGGTTCCCGACCAACGGCCCGGACGCATCACCACACCTCCCGACTCACCCGGGAAACCGCTGTGCGGTACCGAGCCGTAGCCGAAGCGCCGCACACCGTCATAGAAGGTCTGGTCGGGCATCTTCGCCGCGACCTTGGCGGCACCCACGTTGGAGCTGCGGGTGATTACGCCGGTCACGTTCAGTACCCCGTTGTTGCGCGGCACGTCGCGGATGGTGAAGCGGCCCAGGGTCATGTAACCCGGATTGGTGTCGACGATGGTGTCCTTGGTCACCACGCCTGCCTGCAGCGCGGTGGCGATGGTCAACGGCTTCATCGTCGAGCCCGGTTCGACCAGATCGGTCACCGCGCGATTGCGGCGCGAATCGGGCAACGCACCGGTCAGCGAGTTCGGGTTGTAGGTCGGCAGGTTGACCATGGCCAGGATCTCGCCGGTGGTCACGTCCATGATGACCATCGAACCGCCGGCCGCCTTGTTGGCCACCAGCGCATTGCGCAGTTCCTTGAAGGCCAGGTACTGGATGCGGCGATCGATGCTGAGGGTCAGGTCCTTGCCCGGTTCGGCGGCACGCAGCAGATCGCTCTCGACGGTCTCGCCCTTGCGGTTGCGGATCACCCGCTTCGCGCCCGGCTTGCCGCGCAGCCATTCGTCGAACGCCAGTTCCAGGCCTTCCTGGCCGCGGTCGTCGATGTTGGTGAAACCCAGCACATGCGCCATCGCTTCGCCCTGCGGGTAGAAGCGGCGGAACTCGCGCTGCGCGGCCACGCCTGGAATCTTCAGCGCGACCACCTTTTCTGCCTCGTCCGGATTGATCCGGCGACGCAGGTACATGAATTCCTTGTCCGACTTCTGCGACAGGCGGCTGCTCAGCTCGTCCACCGACATGCCCACGGCCTGCGCCAGTTCCGGAATGCGGTCAGGGGCGCGCAGCAGGTCCTGCGGGTTCACCCAGATCGAGGCCACCGGGGTGGAGACCGCCAGCGGTTCGCCGTTGCGGTCGGTGATCATGCCGCGCGATGTCTTGATCGGCAGCTCGCGCAGGTAGCGGGCCTCGCCCTGGCGCTGGTAGAAATCGCTGTTGATGATCTGCACGTAGGCCGCACGGCCGACCAGCGACACCGAACACAGGCCGAGCGCCAGTGCCACCCAGCGCAGGCGCTGGCGCAGGTTGAAGGCGTTGCGTGGACGGTTGCGGCCGGTCTTGCTCATGGGCGCACCACCACTACGTCGGCGGCTTCGGGGAACTTCATGCCCAGCTTTTCACGGGCGATGCGGTCGACGCGGTTGGCTTCGGCCAGGGTGGCCTGTTCCAGCTGCAGGCGGCCGAATTCGATGTTCAGGTCATCGCGCGCACGCTCGGCGCGCGACAGCTCGATGAACGTCTGCCGGTGGCGGTGGCGCACGAACACCACGCCGATCGCCGAGGCCACGGTGGAGGCCAGCAGAATGATCAGCAGCAGGCGGCTCATGCGTCGGCCTCCCGCTTCTGGGCCACGCGCAGCACGGCGCTGCGCGCGCGCGGGTTGGCGGCCAGTTCGTCGTCCGTGGCCTTGATGGCCCCGCCGATCAGGTCCAGGGTCGGCACGAACGCGACCGCTTCAGGCAGGCGGCGGTTGGCAGGCGGCGCCTTGGCCAGACGGTTCATGTACTGCTTGACGATACGGTCTTCCAGCGAATGGAAGCTGATGACCGCCAGCCGGCCGCCGGGCTTGAGCCGCTCCACCGCCGCGTCGAGCCCGGCCTCCAGATCGGCCAGCTCGCGGTTGATGTGGATGCGGATGGCCTGGAAACTGCGGGTGGCCGGATGGATCTTGTCCTTGCCACGGGGCATCACCGACGCGATCAGTTCGGCCAGTTCGGCGGTGCGGGAGAACGGCTGCTTCTCGCGACGGGCAACGATGGCGCGGGCGATGCGCCGGCTCTGCCGCTCTTCGCCGTAGGTCCACAGCACGTCGGCGATCTCGCGCTCTTCGACGCGGTTGATCCACTGCGCGGCACTTTCGCCGCTGTCCGGATCCATGCGCATGTCCAGCGGGCCGTCCTTGCCGAAGCTGAAACCACGTTCGGCCACGTCCAGCTGCGGTGAGGACACGCCGAGATCGAACAGCACGCCATCCAGGCCTTCGGCCGTCTCGTTCCACTGCAGCAGCTGGGCGAAGCTGCCACGGAAAATCGACACGCGCGGGTCCGGCGCGAAGTCGCGCTCGGCCACAGCGATGGCTTCCGGATCCTTGTCCATGACCAGCAGGCGTCCCTCCGGCCCCAACTGGGTGAGCACGCCACGTGCGTGACCGCCACGACCGAACGTGCCATCCAGATAACGTCCGTTTTCGATCACCCTCAGGCCGTCCAGGACCTGGGTGTACAGGACCGGCAGGTGCACCGCCGGCGACTGCGACACCGGAAGGTGACCGGCCTGCGCTTCTGGGCGCATCCGGGCACCCCGGCTCACAACTTCAGGTCGAGCAACCCATCGCCCAGATCCTCGTCAGACAACGTCTGCTGGATCAGGGCACGATGCGCCTGCTCGCTCCACAATTCGAACTTGTCGCCCATACCGAGCAATACCGCCTTCTTTTCTATGCCCACCGCACCGCGGTGGCTGGCGGGAATGCTGATACGACCGTTGCCGTCCAGCTCCAGGTGGGCGGCCGAGCCGACCAGCTTCTGCTGCAACAGGCGCACGACGCGCTGGGTATTGGGCTTGGACATGACATCGTCGCGGACCCGCTCCCATTCGGACTCGGCATACAGCCACAGGCAGCCGGCTTCGAACGGGTTGTAGGTCAACACGAGACGGTTGTTGCTGGCGCGCGCGACGAGGTCGCGGTAAGCGGTGGGAACCGCCATGCGCCCCTTGTCGTCAACTGTGATGGCCGTCTCGCCCTGAAACACGACGCCTGCACCTTGTCCTTCGCCCGGTGAAACATTGAACCACGAAAACCCACAAAACACCCGGATTTCCCTCTGATGCCCACCTTAGCAGCGAGCGAAGGGTTGTCAACAACTTTTCCGCAGGGAAATCGCCAGCCACATCAATGGCTTGCAGCAACCTTTAGAGAATTGTTCAAGGCTTATCCACAAGTTGCTGATCCGTCTCAATTTTTGAGATTGAACGGAAGTTCAGGCCTGTGCAGGGGGCGTGAAACATCGCCCCCGCATTCATCGGGAACTGGCTGAAAGCGGCGCCAGACTGCGCAAACCGGGCACAATGACGTCATGTGCCTGCTTGCTCTTGGCTGGATGCACCATCCGCGCTGGCGGCTGGTGATGACCGGCAACCGTGATGAGTTCCACGCCCGCCCCACTGCGGCGCTGGCCCGCTGGCAGGATGAGACCTCCGTCATCGGCGGGCGCGACCTCCGCTCCGGAGGAGGCTGGGCCGGCGTCGGTGCCAGCGGCCGGATGGCGGTGGTCACCAATGTGCGCGATCCGCTGGCCGCCCAGACCGGTCCCTCGCGTGGCGCGCTGGTGGCCGACTTCCTGCGTGGCCGCGACCCGGCCGCAGTGCATATCGACCGCTTGGCGGCCGTGGCCGGCGCCTACGCCCCGTTCAACCTGCTGCTGGCCGATAGCGACAGCCTGGAGTATCTGGGCAACCACCCTGCCGAACGGCAGCGCCTGGGGCCGGGCGTGCATGGCATGTCCAACGGTGCACTGGATGCCCCCTGGCCGAAGACACAGCGGCTGATGGCGGCGCTGACGGCCTGGCTGGAAGAAGACGGGGTCAGATCTCCTTCGCAAAGCGAAAGGAATCTGACCCCGGACCTGACCCCGCTATGGACCGCGCTGGCCGACGAACACCGGCCTGCCGACAGTGACCTGCCGGACACCGGCATCGGACTGGAACGCGAGCGCTGGTTGAGCCCGGCCTTCATCCGCGGCGACGACTACGGCACCCGTGCCAGCACCGTGCTGCTGATCGATGGTGATGGCCACGGGCAGATCCATGAACGCCGCTTCGGGCCGCAGGGCGTATTCGTCGCCGGAAGCCGCATCGACTTCTGAGCGGCGGGCAGGATGCCGCCGGGCATGGCCTGGCGCTACAGAAGTGAATGGAGGCGGAGCCGGCCGATAAGCCGGGTTCTGTCGTGGACAGTCATTCCTCTAGGCGTTACGTCACCGCAACGCTCAAGCAACCTACCCGGATCCAACGCGGGCCGCGCCAAAGGATCCCTATTTGGTCTTGCTCCAGGTGGGGTTTGCCGTGCCGGTCTGTTACCAGACTCGCGGTGCGCTCTTACCGCACCATTTCACCCTTACCGGCCTTCCGAAGAAGACGTAGGCGGTATCTTTCTGTTGCACTTTCCGTCGGCTTGCGCCGCCCAGGCGTTACCTGGCACCTTGCCCTGTGGAGCCCGGACTTTCCTCGGCACCCCGCAAGGGATGACGCGACTGTCTGGCCGGCTCCGCCAGCGCGCATTCTACCGTACGCGGGTGGTTCCTGCCCGGTGGCTGTTCGATGCCGCGCGACGCGCACGCCGGGCATGGCCCGGCGCTACCGGCCGTACAACGCCTTGCGCGGTGCGCCGGTCAGCTCGGCGGCCAGCTTGGCGGCGGTCGACGGCGGCAGGTGCTCGCTCAATGTGGCGTAGACGCGACGGCCATGGGCCAGCTGCGCTTCCTCGTCGTCGCCGGCCCCCTGCACCATCACCACAAACTCGCCCTTGCGCTGGTTCTCGTCGGCTTCGACCGTTGCCAGCAAGGCCGCCAGATCGCCATCCAGCACGGTCTCGAACAGCTTGGTCAGCTCCCGCGCCAGCACCGCAGGCCGCTCACCGCCGAAGATCGCCGCCATGTCCGCCAGGGACTCGGCGATCCGGTGCGAGGATTCGTAGAACACCATCGTGCGCACCTCGCCGGCGAGCGCCTGCAGCCGGTCGCGGCGCCCGCTGGCCTTGGCCGGCAGGAATCCCTCGAAACTGAAGCGATCGCTGGGCAGGCCGGCCACGCTGAGCGCGGCAATGGCGGCACAGGCACCCGGAACCGGGCTGACCCGGATGCCCGCCGCGCGCGCGGCCCGTACCAGGCGGAAGCCGGGATCGCTGACCAGCGGCGTGCCGGCATCGCTGACCAGCGCCAGCGATTCGCCCGCCTGCAGGCGCGAGACCAGTCGCTGCGCCAGGGCGTCTTCGTTGTGCTCGTGCAGCGCCACCAGCGGCTGCTGGATGCCGAAATGGGACAACAGCTGGCCGCTGCGCCGCGTGTCTTCGGCACAGATCGCCGCTACCGAACGCAGCACCTCCTGTGCGCGCGGACTCAGATCGGCCAGGTTGCCGATCGGCGTGGCGACGACATACAGGGTGGGGACACTCATTTCAGCGGTACTCACGGGGCAAGGGTAGAATCCTAGCGTGTACCTGGCCAAGGCCGCTGCCCTCATCGCATGGACCCGATCATGAACAAGCCCGCCGCACGCATCTCCGCCCTTTCGTTGTCGCTGATGCTCCTGGCCGGCTGTGCCACCACCAGCTTCACCAGCGCGCCCGAATCGCCGGCCCAGAGCCAGGCGCTGGCGCTGATCGAACAGGGCAAGCCGCGCGACGCCGCGATGCAGCTGGAGGGCCTGGCGGCCACCCTGCGCGGCAGCGCGCGCAGCAATGCCCTGGCGGATGCAGCCTGGGCGTGGCACCTGGCCGGCGACAGCACCCGCGCGCGCAGCCTGTTGGGGCAGCTCAGCGCCCGCCAGCTGTCCGGTGCCAGCCTGCAGCGTTACCAGCTGACCGGCGCCGAGCTGGCACTGGCTGACAAGCAACCCGCACAGGCGTTGGCCCTGCTCAAGGACAATGGCGACAACGTCGCACCCGGCCTGCGCACGCGCTGGCTGCTCGCCCGTGCCCAGGCCCTGCAGGCCACTGGCGATGCCTTCGGCGCCGCCAGCGACCGCGCACGCGCGCAGGCCGGCCTCACCGGCAGCGCGCGCAACGAGAACCAGGCGGCCATTTCAGGCCTGCTTGGCACCCTCGACGATGCCACGCTGCGCAGCCGTGCCGCCGCGCTGCCGGCCAACGATCCGCTGTACAACTTCGCCGGCCGTGCGTTGATCGCCCGCGGCCTGCCGCTTCCGCGTCCGTTCGACCGCGACGGTGCCGCCCAGTTCGACACCAGCAAGCGCCCGCCGGCAATGAGCGATGGCTACCGCCCGCCGGCGAAGCTGGCCGTGCTGCTGCCGCTCAGTGGCCGCCTCGCCACCGCGGCACAGCCGGTGCGCGATGGCCTGCTCGCCGCCTATTACGGCGAATCGCGCCGCCGCCCGGACATCAATTTCTTCGATACCGCCGGCACGCCGGCCGGGGCATTGGCTGCTTACGACAAGGCAGTGGCCTCCGGTGCCGACTTCGTCGTTGGCCCGCTGGGCCGCGATGAAGTGGATGCGGTATACGGCCGCCAGCCGCTGCAGGTGCCGGTGCTGGCGCTGAACCGTGGCAAGGATTCACCGCCGGCCGGCAGCGCCGGCTTCTCGCTCGCCCCGGAAGACGACGGCATCGTCGCCGCCGAATACCTGCGTGGCCGTGAGCGCAATCGCGCCCTGGTCATCAGCAGCAGCGACGATACCGGCCGCCGCGCCGCCGCGGCCTTCTCCCAGCGTTTCACCCAGCGCGGTGGCCAGGTGGCCGCCACGGTATCGGTCCCTGAAGCGGTGGGCGATGTCGGCGCCCAGGTGCGCAATGCCGGCCAGGTCGACGCTGTGTTTCTCGCCGTGCGCGCTCCGCAGGCGCGGCTGCTCGCGCCGCAGCTGGCGCTGGCCGGTGTCGGCGGCGCCACCCGCGTCGGCACGTCCCAGCTGACCATCGGCAGCGGCAAGGTGGAGGAGGACGTGGCACTGGACGGCATCGTCTACCCGAATGAAGCCTGGAACGTGCGCAGTGTCTCCGGCCTGCCGTCGGCCAGCCAGGTCGCCAGCACGCTGCCCAGCGCGCGCGGTGCCGCCGGCCGCCTGTTCGCCTTCGGCGCCGACGCGTGGAAGATCAGCAGCTATCTGGACAAGCTGGCCAACGAAGGCGGCCTGGAAGGCGCCACCGGCACCCTGTTCCTCGATGGCAATGGCAACATCCTGCGCCAGCCGGCGTGGTCGACCTTCAGCGGCGGCCGGCCGATGCCGATCGTCGGTGGTCGCTGAGCGCACGCAGCGGGGCTCGGCGGTGGAAACCGCCGCCGAGCTGCACCTGCAACAGGCCGGGCTGCAGCCACGCGCGCGCAATGTCCGTTATCGAAGCGGTGAACTGGACCTGGTGATGGACGACGCCGGTACCGTGGTTTTCGTGGAGGTGCGGTACCGCGCGCGCAGCGACTTCGGCGGCGCTGCCGCCTCGGTCGACCCCCGCAAATGCCGGCGCCTGGTACAGGCCGCACAGTTGTACCTGCAGGCGCATCCTGCACTGGCCGATGCGCCCTGCCGCTTCGACGTGGTCGAGGCCAGCGGCGAACCGCCACGGCTGCACTGGCTGCGCGACGCGTTCCGGCTGGACGACTGCTGATGCCCTCGATCATCACCCACGCTGCCGTGCCGATGCCCGGCGCAGAGGCCGCCTGCAAGGCCATCCACTCCGTACCGGTTGTTCCACGAGATCCAACATGAGCCCTGCCCTGCCCGCTGCCCTGGTTGCCGAACTGTCCGCCCTGCTGGGCACGGAGGGCTGGCGCATGGATGACACCGCGCTGGAGGCGAATGCGCAGGACAACTCATGGCGCCGGCAACGCCCCGCCGCCGTCGCGCTGCCGGCCGACACCGAACAGGTGCAGGCGCTGGTCCGCGCCTGCCGTGTGCACGGCGTGGCCCTGGTCGCGCGTGGCGCGGGCACCGGTACCACCGGGGCGGCGGTGCCCCTGCCGGGCAGCATCGTGCTGTCGTTCACCCGCATGGATCGCATCGTCGAGATCCGTGCCGGTGATCGCTGCGCGGTGGTGCAGCCTGGCGTGCTCAACGGCGCCCTGCAGCAGGCGCTGACACCGCATGGGCTGTTCTGGGCGCCGGACCCGTCCAGCGCGGAGATCTGCAGCGTCGGCGGCAATCTCGCCTGCAATGCCGGTGGCCCACGCGCGGTGAAGTACGGCACCAGCCGAGACAACGTACTGGGGCTGGTCGCGGTCACCGGCACCGGCGAGGTGATCCGCTGCGGTGGTGCCTATACCAAGGATGCCACCGGCTACGACCTGACCCACCTGCTGGTGGGTAGCGAGGGCACCCTGGCGCTGATCGTGGAAGCTACCTTGAAGCTGACGCCGCTGCCGGTCGCGCAGGCCGGACTGCGCGTGCTGTACCGCGATGCCGATGCCGCCGCCGCCGCGGTATCGCGGCTGATGTCGCAGCCAGTGGTACCGACCCGCCTGGAGTTCATGGACGCGCGCAGCCTGGAGCTGCTGCGCCTCAATGGCGCCGACGTACCGGAGGCCGGCGCGATGCTGCTGGTCGAGGCCGATGGCGACCACGACACCCTGCCCTACCTGCTGCAGGCGCTGGCCAGCGCTGCCGAAGGCGACGGCATGATGGAACTGGACGTAGCGATGGAGGGCCGCGCACGCGACCAGCTGTGGGCGGCGCGCAAGGCACTGTCGCCCGCGCTGCGCAGCGTTGCACCCGGCAAGATCAACGAAGACGTGGTGGTGCCGGTATCGCGCATTCCCGACCTGGTTGCCGGGGTACAGGCGCTGGCAGGCGAGTACAGCCTGACCATCGTCACCTTCGGCCATGCCGGCAACGGCAACCTGCATGTCAACATCCTGTACCACCCGGACGATGCCGATGAGAGCGCGCGAGCGCATGCGGCGCTGCCGAAGATCTTCGCGCTGACGCTGGCGCTGGGCGGCACACTGTCCGGTGAACATGGCATTGGCCTGGCCAAGCGCGATTTCATGGCGCAGGCGTTCACTCCCGCCACGCTGGCGACCATGCGCGCGATCAAGGCCACGCTGGACCCGGATGGCATCCTCAACCCGGGCAAGGTGCTGCCTCCTGCATGAGGCGCCGCCCTGTGCATGAACGCCGTCCGTGTCAGGACGGTAGCGCCGGGCCATGCCCGGCGTTCTCATTCGTCAGGCGAAGTGCTGATAACCACCGTCGGCCACTTCGCCATCCACGTGCACGCCCTGCCCTTCGGCGATGCGGCCAATGCGGGTGAGCGGCAGGTCCAGCGATTCGGCGAGGTAATGCAGTGCGTCGCGCTGATCGGCGGCCGCGGTGAAGCACAACTCGTAGTCGTCTCCGCCACGCAATGCACAGTCGCGCGCGCCATCGCGGCCGAGCAGCTCACGCAGCGCGTGCGAGATCGGCAACGCATCGGTATCGACATGAGCTGCCACGTCACTGCGGCGGGCGATGTGGCCCAGATCGGCCAGCAGTCCGTCGGACACATCCACTGCCGCATGCGCGAAGGCACGCAGGCGCAGGCCGAGGGTGACACGCGGCGTCGGCCGCAGCAGGCGCAGGCGCAGGCGTTCGTAATCGGCCAGCAACGTGGCCGTGGCCACGTTCAGCGCCCCCTGTTGCCACAGGCGCAGCGCACCTGCCGCATCCCCCAGCGTGCCACTGACCCAGATGTCATCGCCGGCCTGTGCACGGTCGCGGCGCAGGGCCTGACCACGGCCAACCTGGCCCATTGCGGTGACAGACAACGACAGCGGTCCGCGCGTGGTGTCACCCCCGATCAGCGCGACGTCATGCTGGTCGGCCAATGCGAAGAAGCCATCGGCGAATGCCTCGATCCAGTCTTCGGACGTTTCCGGCAATGACAGCGCCAGGGTGCACCAGGCCGGTCGCGCGCCCATCGACGCAAGATCGGACAGATTGACCGCCAGCGTCTTCCAGCCGATATCGAAGGCCGGCGTCTCCACCGGGAAGTGCACGCCACTGTTGAGTGTATCGGCGGTCACCACCAGCTGTTCATTCGCGCGCGGCTGCAGCAGCGCAGCATCGTCACCGATGCCGAGCAGCACGTCGTCGCGCTCGGCGGTGCGGGCGCGGATACGGTCGATGAGGGCGAATTCGGCCAGGGACATGGGGCGTTCTGCTCTTATGTAGCAGCCGGGCCATGCGCGGCTGCAGTTCGATCACGCGCCACACTACCGGACGCAGCCCTGCCCCGCGCGGCAAGCCAGGCAGGGCACGGCTCTACAGCGATCGGGTCAGTGGCCCGATTCGACCTTGCGCCATTCCACGGCGGCGCGGTCCAGCACACCGTTGACGTAGGTGTGGCCGTGTTCGGAGCCGAAGCGCTTGGCCGATTCGATGGCCTCGTTGATCACCACGCGGTACGGCACGTCCAGGCGGTAGCGCAGCTCGTACGCGGCCAGGCGCAGCACCGCGCGTTCGATGGCATCGACTTCCTCGATGCCACGGTCCAGATACGGGGCCAGCGCTTCGTCGATGTCGGTGCGGTTGTCGAGCACGCCGTGCATCAGCGCCTCGAAGTACGCCAGATCGGCGATCTCGCGGGCCTGCTCATGCGCGAACTGGGCGATCAGCGACTGTGCGTTGCCGCCGGAGATCTGCCACGCGTAGACGGCCTGCACGGCACGACGGCGCGCGCGCGAGCGCAGCACCGGATCAATGCCATCGCGGCGGACGGGTTTACCGGAGGGCTTGCCCTGGGTGTTCTTGTTCATGGCAGCTGCTCCAGAAGATTGACCATTTCCAATGCGGCGAGTGCGACTTCCTCGCCCTTGTTGCCGTGGCTGCCGCCGGCGCGGGCCTCGGCATCTTCCACGCGCTCCACCGCCAGCACGCCGTTCAGTACCGGCACGCCGAAATCCAGCTGCACGCGCATCAGGCCTTCGGCGCAGCGGTCGGCCACGTGTTCGTAATGACGGGTGTCGCCGCGGATCACACAGCCGAGGGTGAGGATGGCGGCGTGTTCATGGGCGGCGGCCAGGCGTGCGGCGACCAGCGGCAGTTCCCAGGCGCCCGGCACCCGGATCACGTCGATGTTGGCTTCGGTGATGCCGTTGCCGGCCAGGCTCTGGCGTGCGCCGGCCACCAGCGTATCGGTGATGCGGGCGTTCCAGCGGCTGGCCAGGATGGCAAAGCGCGCCGACTCGGGAGTGCGAAGATCGCCTTCGTAGTGGCTCATATGCGGCTTGGGGGACTCGATAAGGGGTAATTCTAGCGTGGATGGGCCCCGGCCGTGGTTGGCGGGGGCCTGGCATCCGCCGGGCATGGCCCGGCGCTACCGGGGTCGGATCCCGCACCGCGGCCTCCGACCCCACGGGGCGACCGTTACAGGGCCACCGTCTCCACCACTTCCAGGCCATAGCCGGCCAGGCCGATCTGCCGGCGCGGCGTGCCCAGCACGCGCAGCTTGCCCAGCCCCAGATCGGACAGGATCTGCGCACCGGCGCCATTGCGGCGCCACTGGCCCACATCCTTGTCCTTGCCCGGCACCACCGGTGCGGGCTGCTGGCGCAGGCGGGCGAGCAGCGCCTCGCCATCGCGCGGCGCCGACAGCACCACCATCACGCCGGCACCTTCGGCGGCGATCGCACGCAGCGCGTCGGTGGCGGCCACGCCGAAATCGTCACGACGCCAGTGCAGCAGGTCGGCCAGCGGATTCTCCACCTGCACGCGCACCAGGGTAGGCGTGCCAGCGTCGGGAGTGCCGCGGACCAGGGCGAAGTGCAGGTCGTGGGCGATGCGGTCGCGGTAGGTCACCAGCCTGAACGGGCCAAACTCGGTATCGATGTCGCGCTCATCGACGCGTTCGACAGTCTTCTCGGTGGCCAGGCGGTAGGCGATCAGGTCGGCGATGGAGCCCATCTTCAGGCCGTGCTCGCGGGCGAACACTTCCAGCTCCGGGCGACGCGCCATGCTGCCGTCCGGGTTGAGGATCTCCACCAGCACGCCGGCCGGTTCCAGCCCGGCCAGCATGGCCAGGTCCACACCCGCTTCGGTGTGGCCGGCGCGGGTCAGCACGCCGCCCGGCTGGGCGATCAGCGGGAAGATGTGGCCAGGCTGGTGCAGGTCCGATGGCCGCGCGTTGGGTTTCACCGCGGTGCGGATGGTATGCGCGCGGTCATGGGCGGAGATGCCGGTGGTCACGCCCTCGGCCGCTTCGATGCTGACGGTGAAATTGGTCTGGAACTGCGCGGTGTTGGCCTGCACCATCGGCGCCAGGCCCAGGTCGGCGGCGCGGGTGCGGGTCAACGGCAGGCACACCAGGCCACGGCCATGGGTAACCATGAAGTTGATGTCGCTGGCCTTGACCAGCTCGGCAGCCATGATCAGGTCGCCTTCGTTCTCGCGGTCCTCGTCATCGACGATGACAACCATGCGGCCCTGGCGGATGTCTTCCAGGATCTCGGGGATCGGCGCGAAGTTCATGCTGCGCCTCCCTGCAGGTGCCCGCCAACAAGACGTTCGACATAACGGGCGACCAGGTCGATTTCCAGGTTCACCGCACTGCCCACGCCGGAGGCGGAGAAGGCGGTGTTGGCCACGGTATGCGGGATCAGCGCGACCTCGAAGCCTTCCTCGTCCACTTCGTTGACGGTGAGGCTGACGCCGTCCACGCAGATCGAGCCTTTCTTGGCGATGTAGCGCAGCAGCGAGGCCGGCGCGGCGAAGCGCCAGCGCTGGGCGCGCGCGTCATCGTGGATGGACAGCACCTGGCCCAGGCCATCAACGTGGCCGCTGACCAGATGCCCACCCAGACGATCGGTCGGGCGCATGGCACGCTCGAGGTTGATGACCGCGCCCTGCTCGAGTTGGCCCAGCGTGGTCAGGCCCAGCGTCTCGGTGGAGGCATCGGCCTGGAAGCTGTTGGCGTCGAATGCGATGACCGTCAGGCAGACACCGTTGATGGCGATGCTTTCGCCCATCTGCACGTGATCGAACGGCAGGTTGCCGACATTGAAGGTGAAGCGGACATCGCCGCCGATGGACTCGCGTGCGGCCAGACGGCCGACGCCTTCGATGATTCCAGTAAACAAGTAACGTTCTCCGCAGGATGTGAGCGAAAAACGCCGCAAGGCAAACAGGCACGCGCAGGGCATGAGCCCTGTGGCACCGTCTTCTTTCATCCGGACTATGACCGTCGGCTCCGGCCTTGAACCGGATCTGCTGACCCCCGGCCGTGGACCGGGGCGCTCGCGGGCTCGTGCTTGCGCACCTACCGCCGGTGGGGAGTTGCACCCCGCCCTGAAGACGTTTGTGTACCGGCGAACCGGCGCAGCAAGTGTACCAGCCCGGGCTGAACGGGGTGGGATGCCCGGCGCCGCAGCCGTTTCCCGGCGGGAAACGGATCTGACCCCAAGCCTGCCCAGCCTGTGACGGCTGTCTCTCGCATTTTGTAAAACTTTCATTAAAATTCGCCGCGGACGACATGAGGTCGCCACGGGCTGCGCCTCCGGCGCGCCCGCCAATGGACTGCAATTCACAGGAATTCCCATGCGCAAGCTCCTGATCATCGCCAGCCTGCTGGCCGTCGCTCCGCTGGCCTCGGCCGCCGAAGGGCTGAGCTACACCTACGTCGAAGGTGGCTGGACCCAGGTCAAGACCGACGACAGCGATTTCAACGACCCGAAGCTTGACGGCGGCTACGTGCGCGGTTCGTTCGCGCTGGCCGAGCAGGTGCACGTGTTCGGCAGCTGGTCGCGTACCAGCAAGAGCTACCACTTCACCGGTGCGTCGGCCAAGTTCGAACTGGACCAGCCTGAGCTGGGCATCGGCTACCACATGCCGTGGACGGACCGCCTGGACTACACCGCCGACATCGCCTGGGTGCGCCAGAACGCCGAGCTGACCGTGAAATCGGATCTGTTCGGCCGCGAACACCTGAAGGATCACACCAACCTGGCCCGCGCCACCATGGGCGTGCGTGGCAAGCCTTCGCCGAAGACCGAAGCGTGGGCCAAGGCCGGCTACATGGATGGCGGCAACGACTTCAAGGGCACCTGGGTCGGCACCGTCGGTGGCCAGATCAATTTCACCCCGACCTGGGGCCTGGTGGGAGAAGTCTCCGGCCAGCGCGATGTCACCCAGTTCTCGGCCGGCGTCCGCGCCAGCTTCTGATTGCCCGATCCTCGTCGTGCGATCGAACGGGCCCCGCAAGGGGCCCGTTTTTTTTCCGCTGCACACCGTTACCTGGCTGCATCGCACCATCGAAAGCGTGGGCAGATGCGCTAGGCTTGCCCGCCTCTGGACCCGGAATCACTGTCATGAAGACCCCCCTGCGCTCCCTGCTGGCCACTGCACTGTTGTGCGCTCCCCTGTTCGCCAGCGCCGCCTCGACGCAGCTGAGCCCCGAACAGACGTTCGATCTCTATTCCCGCGTACTGCTGGAAGACGACGCGACCGCCACGCGCACGCTCAACGACGCGCTGAAGCCGGCGTTCGAGGGCCAGGACGCCGTGACCCCAAACCCGGGCGCGCTGGCCAAGGCATTGGCCGAACCCTGGCAGACGGTACTGGCCAGCACCGGCGCTTCGATCGACGCTGCGGCCACCGAAGCGCTGTACGCCAAGGCGCTGCGTGATTCGAAGTGCCGCGCAACCCAGAGCGTGATCGAAGACAACGAATACGTTGAAGACCAGAAGCTGGCGCGGATCACCTACACCTGCCAGGTGCCCGACCTGGGCAAGGTCCGCCCGCTGTTCGCCGCCAGCCTGGCCGACCATGCCAGCCCGGCCTCGCGCAAGCAGTTCACCGACGCCTACACCCAGGCGCTGCAGAGTGGTGCACGCGTGCCGGTCAGCGGCACCTTCACCCTCTACCCGGCCAAGGACAACGGCTACTGGTACAGCGGCAACTTCGATGATCTGGTGGGCACCGTGGCCGGTGCGCTGGCTCCGTTCGAGGACTGGATGCAGGACGCGCAGGCGGCCAACGCGCCGAAAGTGACCGGCATACCCGGCTGCGACCTGCTGCTGCAGCAGCACCGCAGCTGCGTGGCGAAGATCGCGCCCGACCAGATCAGCGGCGTGGACGCGATGGCCGAAGAGCTGAAGGCCAAAGCGCAGGTGCAGTCGGTCGAGGAGATGACGCAGGAGTGCAAGGCACTGCGCCCGCTGGCCGAGATGATGTGGACCGACGAATGCACCTGAGCCGCTAAGTGGTAGCGCCGGGCCATGCCCGGCGACACTGCGCTGCCGTCAACTTTCCTCATCGTCGTCCGGATGTTGCCGAACACCTGGCGATGCGGGTGGCGCTCGCCGTCGTGCAGGGCTTTTGCCCGGTTCTCCAGGCGCGTGCAATGCGCGCACCGTGCTCCAGCTGTCAGTGTCAGTGACCGCCGAAGTCCGACTTTCGGAACTGTTGCATGGACAGGTAACGCCCGCCGCGTGAAGCTGGGGGTGGACGGTGCACGCGCGTCGTTCGCCAGCGCGTTCCATGCTCGCTGGCCCGCGATGACGAATTCTCCCGGCGTGTGTTACGCCTGAACAACGCTCATGAGCAGGCCGTCCAGCGACGCGCCGATGCCGAGCCATGGACGCAGCGCTGCTCACAAGGGACACCGAGAGCCATCGGTGTCTGCTGGCAGAGCCGGCACGAGTCACCACGTATCTCTTCTCTCTATCATGTTGGAAATACAGATGTTCGCTTCGCTCAGACCCCTTGCTCGCGCCGCGCTGCGGCTGCTGCCCTCCCTGCTGCTGATCGGCTGCGCGCAGGGCGCTCAGACCCCGATGGCCATACCCGGCTCGGTCGTCAGCCTCGCGCCACCTCCGGGATTCGCGCCAGCACCCCATTTCTCCGGCTTCGCCAGCGAAGATGGTCGCGCCAGCATCCTGGTCGCCGAACTGCCCGCCGACGCCCGTGCCGCCGTCAGCGGACTGTTTGTAGACGAGGCAACCGCGCGCAACCGCTTTGCCAGCCAGGGCGTCCGGGTCGACCGTCTGGAATCGGTCACCAGCGAGGGGCGGACGATTCCGGTGGTCATTGGCAGCCAGATCGCCCACGGTTACACCTTCGACAAGTGGGTTGCGCTGTTCAGCGGCTCTCCAACGGTCATGATCACGATCCAGGCCCCGCGCGAACATGGGCTGACGCACAAGCAGGCAATGCGTGCTCTGGCCTCGGTGACCCTTGGCGCACAGGCCACGCTTGAGCAGAAAGTCGCCGCCATGCCCTTCAGCGTCAGAACCGAGCCTCCCTTCCGGCTGATCGACACCCTTGCAAACTCGGCCGTAATCCTTACGGCCGGTGAACTGGATACGGATCCCGAGGGTCGCCAACCTCTTGTGGTCGTCGCCTCCCAGCTTTCTTTGCCGTTTGATTCGGACGATCTGGCGGAGGTATCCGATCAGTTGATTGCTGGAACTGTCCGCATCCAGGGAGGGACCGTTGCCTCGAGGAGTAACGTGCCGTTCGGCGGCATCGAGGGACACCGCGTTGATGGACTCACACCCGACGGGCGTCACTACCGCCACTACCTTGCACTCTGGCCAGGTGAGCGGTTTGTCCGTCTGGCCGCGATTCTGCCGGCGGAGAGCACGCAGGAGGTGGAAGAGGCGATTGATGCCATCGCCGCCTCGGTCCGATTCCACGAATGACAGTCCGGACCGGGGACGGCGTCTGCCACTGCATCATGTGTGCAGCAGCAGGCGCAGGTCCTCACCCACCTGGCATTGCTCGACCACGCGCAGCCGGCGTTGCTGCTGCATCGCTTCGATGCCCAGCCCGGCCAGCAGCGGGCGGGCCCGGTCACCCAGCAGGGTGGGCGCCTGGTACAGCAGCAGCTCATCCACCCAGCCGCCGCGCAGCAGCGCACCGGCCAGCGTAGCGCCGGCTTCGGTATGCACTTCGTTGATGCCGCGCCCGGCCAGCAGGGTCAGCATCGCGCCAAGATCGAGACGGCCGTCGGCACTGGGCACGCAGGCGAACTCGGCATCGGCGGCATCCGGTGCGCTGACCGCCGCATCGTGCAGGTACAACGTGGGTGCCCCACCCTCGCGCACGCGGCTGCACTGCAGGGAACGCAGGCGCGAATCGAGCACGACGCGCAGCGGCGGCATCACGTCGACGTCCCGCAGGCGCACGGTCAGCATCGGATCATCAGCCAGGACGGTATCGGCACCGGTCAGGATCGCGCCGGCGCGTGCACGCCAGTGCTGCACGTCTTCGCGCGCCGCTGCTCCGGTGATCCATTTGGACGCGCCGTCGGCCATCGCCGTACGCCCGTCCAGGCTGGCGGCCAGCTTCACCCGCAACCACGGGCGATTGCGCTCCACGCGTGACAGAAAGCCCTTGTTGAGCTCGCGTGCCTGCGCCGCCATCAGCCCTTCGGCGACCTCGATGCCGGCGCCGCGCAGCAGGTCGAATCCGCCGCCATCGACCTGCGGGAAGGGATCACGCAGCGCAGCGACCACACGCGATACACCGGCCTCGATCAGTGCCAGTGCGCAGGGGGGTGTGCGCCCGTAATGCGCGCAGGGCTCAAGGGTGACGTAGGCAGTGGCACCGCGCGCCTCATCACCGGCCTCGCGCAACGCGAATACTTCGGCATGCGGGCCACCGGCACGCTGGTGCCAGCCCTGCCCGACCACACGTTCACCATGGGCGATCACGCAGCCGACCATCGGATTGGGGCGGGTGGTGTAGGCGGCGCGCTCAGCCAGGCGCAGCGCGCTGGCCATGTGCAGATGGTCGAGTACGGAGAATGGGGTGGTCATCTGGCCATGGTAACGCTGCCGGTGTTGATCCATGCCATCGGTGCCAACCAAGGTTGGCACCCACCAGTGAATGCGGCCATCGGTGCCAACCGAGGTTGGCACCCACAAGTGGATGCGCCATCAGTGCCAACCAGGGTTGGCACCCAACCAGGCAGAGGCGGTCAGCCCTTCTTCTTCTTGGCCAGGGCGATCACATCGCCCAACAGCTGCAGCTGTTCGGTGCTGGCCGGCAGCTCGCGTTCGAGTTTTTCGATTTCCTCGCGGAAATCGGCCACATCCTCGAAGCTGCGGTAGACCGAAGCGAATCGTACGTACCCCACGTGATCGAGCTTGCGCAGCTCGTTCATCACGAACTCGCCCACCTTGATCGAAGGCACTTCACGCTCGCCACTAAGGCGCAACTGATGGACTACCGCACGCACCGCCGCTTCGATCTTGTCTTCCGGCACGGCACGCTTCTGTAGCGCGCGATCAAAGCCGGCGCGTACCTTGCGCTGGTCGAAGGCCTCGCGGGTGCCATCGCTCTTGACGATGGCCGGCAGCTTCAGTTCGACGGTTTCCAGGGTGCTGAAGCGCTCGTTGCAGGCCTCGCACTCACGCCGACGGCGGATCGTCGCGCCGTCTTCAGAGACGCGCGAGTCGATGACCCGGGTATCGGCATGTTGGCAGAAGGGGCAATACATGGAACGCCTGGCTCAGGGGACAACCTAATGCCACGGTCATGGCAGCGTCGCAAAGGTACCTGAGAAGGGGCTTTCCGGCAAATTTCATGTGCGGTACGGTCCCTCGTCAAGGGCAACCCTGCAGCCGTCCCAGATGCACCCAGATACTCAGAAACACCCTGATGCGTGAGGCTGGACATGCCATCCCTACACCACCATGCGACTTGCCTGAAAAGTCAGGCGCCCGGAAGGTGAGCAGGCCGCCAGCGCAGCCAGGCCAGATGCGCCGCGGGCAGCAACAGCGGCGGGCCGAACAGCAACAGGCTGAAGCCCTCCATGCGTTCGGTCAGGCCGACCACCAGCCCGAGCACGACGGCGGGCACTGCTGCCAGCGCGCCCAGCGCCAGCAACGCCCACCACACCCGGCCCACTGCCTGCAGGCCAGACCGGCCCTGCAGCAGGAAACCGGCGCCTATGTACAACCAGGCAACAATGCCCAGCGCCCCGGCGGTGCCCCAGCACACCAGCAGCAGCCGGCTCGGCAGGCGGGTTTCCTGCGTCAGGCCGGAGTACACGCCCACCAAGGCCACGGTGCCTCCCAGCAGCACGCCAGGCAGCCCGAACAGCAGGGCCTGCACGAGGTGCAGGCGCTTGTGCAGACGTTCATCCATACGCTCATCCATGTGCGTTGATCTACTTGGCCCGGGGTCAGAGCCCTTCCCTGCGGGACGGGATCCGACCCCATTACCCGATCAACCGTAGACCGGGTACTTGCGGCACTGCGCGCTGACGGCATCGCGCACGCGGGCGATCACGGCGTCATCGTTCGGCGCATCGAGGACATCGGCGATCCAGTTGGCCAGATCCACGCAGTCCTGCTCGGTGTAGCCACGGGTGGTCACCGCCGGCGTACCCAGGCGCAGGCCCGAGGTCACGAACGGCGAACGCGGGTCGTTCGGCACCGAGTTCTTGTTGACGGTGATGTGCGCCTTGCCCAGTGCCGCTTCCGCGTCCTTGCCGGACACGTCCTTGCCGATCATGTCCACCAGCATCAGGTGGTTCTGGGTGCCGCCGGAGACGATCTTGTAGCCGCGCGCGATGAGCGTGCTCGCCATCGCCTGGGCGTTCTTCACCACCTGCTGTTGATAGGTCTTGAAGGCCGGTTCCAGCGCTTCCTTGAAGGCCACCGCCTTGCCGGCGATGACATGCATCAGCGGACCGCCCTGGATACCCGGGAACACGATCGACTGCAGCTTCTTGACCAGGTCCTCATCGGCACCCTTGGCGACGATGATGCCGCCGCGCGGGCCGCGCAGGGTCTTGTGGGTGGTGGAGGTGACGACGTGGGCATGGTCCAGCGGGCTCGGATAGACGCCGGCGGCGACCAGACCGGCGACATGGGCCATGTCGACGAACAGGTAGGCGCCGACCTTGTCGGCGATGGCGCGGAAGCGTGCCCAGTCGATCACCTGCGAGTAGGCCGAGAAGCCGGCCACGACCATCTTCGGCTTGTGCTCCAGGGCCAGGCGCTCGACTTCGTCGTAGTCGATCAGGCCCTGGTCGTTCACGCCGTACTGCACGGCGTTGAACAGCTTGCCCGAGGCGTTCACCTTGGCGCCATGGGTGAGGTGGCCGCCGTGGGCCAGGCTCATGCCGAGGATGGTGTCGCCCGGCTGCAGCAGCGCGAAGTACACGGCCTGGTTGGCCTGCGAGCCGCTGTGTGGCTGCACGTTCGCATAGTCGGCGCCGAACAGCTGCTTGAGGCGGTCGATCGCCAGCTGCTCGGCGATGTCCACGTACTCGCAACCACCGTAGTAGCGCTTGCCCGGATAGCCTTCGGCGTACTTGTTGGTCAGCTGGCTGCCCTGCGCTTCCATCACTGCCGGGCTGGTGTAGTTCTCGCTGGCGATCAGCTCGACATGGTCTTCCTGGCGCTGGGTCTCAGCGGCGATGGCCTTGGCCAGTTCGGGATCGTAGGATTCGATGCGGACGTCACGCGGGAACATCGGGTACTCCAGCAGGCAGGGAAAGGGGGTGTACGGCTCAGCCCCTGATTGTAGCCCCGCACCGGCCGGCTGGGGCCGAAACGGACGGGGCCGGATCCCTCGAAGGAATCCGGCCCCGTATGGTTCCGAGTGATGTTGCGGGGTCCTCAGCGGCTGCTGAGCACGTACTGGGCGATCACGCCGGTGGCGATGGCCACCAGCAGCATGTTGCCGCGGTCATCGCGGATCCAGTGGTGGCCATGCGGCGGACGGCGCAGGTGGTAGCGCGGATAGTCGTTCACCACGTAGATCGGGCCGCGATAGTAGTCGCGGTAGCGGTGCCCCACCTTCCAGCCATAGCCGGGGCCGTAGGCAGGGCGGTAGACCACACGCGGCGGCGGTGCCGGGCGGTAGTAGCGGTCATGGTCACGGTGCCACTCGCGGCGGTCCTGCCGGTAATCGCGCCGGGCCTCACGGCGGTCGCGCTCCCAGTCACGACGGTCCTGTCGCCACTCGCGACGATCCTCCCGCCACTCGCGGCGGTCGTGACCGCGGCCGCGATGGTCGTCGTCGGCAAATGCCGGGGCAACCGCGCCGAGCGCCAGCACAGAGGCCACGGCTCCGGCCATTACTCGATTGATGCGCATGTCAGACCTCTGCTTGGGTGGTGGTGACCCCATATTGCGCACCGGATCTGAACCGTTTCCGGCTGGAAACGCTTCCCGCTTCAGGACTGTGACGGCGATTCAGGCCGCGGCCAGCCCGGCCGGCTACCCGTGGCGCGGCGGGTAACCGGTTCCGGCTATAATTGGCGGTATTCCATTCAAGTCTGTGCCCGCTGCCGCACCGGGAAACCTCCCGTGACGGTCGGGCGCAGGGTCGCGCCTACGGAGACCTCATGTCCTCGCAATACATCTACACCATGAACCGCGTGTCCAAGGTGGTCCCGCCCAAGCGGCAGATCATCAAGGACATCTCGCTGTCCTTCTTCCCGGGCGCGAAGATCGGCCTGCTGGGCCTGAACGGCGCCGGCAAGTCGACCGTGCTGAAGATCATGGCCGGCGTGGATACCGATTTCGAGGGCGAGGCACGCCCGCAGCCGGGCATCAAGGTCGGCTACCTGGCGCAGGAACCGGAACTGGACCCGAACAAGACCGTGCGCGAGTCGGTCGAGGAAGGCGTGGGCGAAGTGCTGCAGGCCCAGGCTGCGCTGGAGGCGGTGTACGCCGCCTACGCCGAGGAAGGCGCCGACTTCGACGCGCTGGCCAAGGAACAGGAGCGTCTGGAGGCGATCCTGGCCGCCGGCGACGCGCACACCCTGGAAAACCAGCTGGACGTGGCTGCCGATGCGCTGCGCCTGCCGCCGTGGGATGCCAAGATCGCCAACCTGTCCGGCGGTGAAAAGCGCCGCGTCGCGCTGTGCCGCCTGCTGCTGCAGAAGCCGGACATGCTGCTGCTGGACGAACCGACCAACCACCTCGACGCCGAGTCGGTGGAATGGCTGGAACAGTTCCTGGCGCGCTACACCGGCACCGTGGTGGCCGTTACCCACGATCGCTACTTCCTGGACAACGCCGCCGAGTGGATCCTGGAACTGGACCGCGGCCGCGGCATTCCGTGGAAGGGCAACTACACCGAATGGCTGGTGCAGAAGGATGAGCGCCTGAAGCAGGAAGAAAACCAGGAAAAGGCCCGCCAGAAGGCGATCCAGAAGGAACTGGAGTGGTCGCGCCAGAACGCCAAGGGCGGCCGTTCCAAGGGCAAGGCCCGTCTGGCCCGCCTGGAAGAGCTGCAGTCGCAGGATTACCAGAAGCGCAACGAGACCAACGAAATCTTCATCCCGCCGGGCGAGCGCCTGGGCAACATGGTGATGGAGTTCAAGAATGTGTCCAAGAAGTTCGGCGACCGCCTGCTGATCGACAACCTGTCGATGCTGATTCCGCCGGGCGCGATCGTCGGCATCATCGGCCCGAACGGCGCCGGCAAGTCGACGCTGTTCAAGATGATCACCGGCCAGGAGAAGCCGGATTCGGGCGAGATCGTGATCGGCCCGACCGTGCAGCTGTCCTACGTGGACCAGAGCCGCGACAAGCTGGAAGGCAACCACAACGTCTTCCAGGAAATCGCCGGTGGCCTGGACATCCTCAACATCAACGGCATCGAGATCCAGTCGCGCGCCTACATCGGCCGCTTCAACTTCAAGGGCCAGGACCAGCAGAAGATGGTCGGCTCGCTGTCCGGTGGTGAGCGTGGCCGCCTGCACATGGCCAAGACCCTGCTGCAGGGTGGCAACGTGCTGCTGCTCGACGAACCGTCCAACGACCTGGACATCGAAACGCTGCGTGCGCTGGAAGACGCGCTGCTGGAGTTCCCGGGCAACACCTTCGTGATCTCGCACGACCGCTGGTTCCTGGACCGCATCGCCACGCACATCATCGCTTTCGAAGGCGACTCGCACGTGGAGTTCTTCCAGGGCAACTACCGCGAGTACGAGGAAGACAAGAAGCGCCGCATGGGCGATGACGCTGCGCCGAAGCGCCTGCGCTTCAAGGCACTGAAGTAACGCAACAGGAAAGGCCGCGCTCGCGCGGCCTTTCTCCTTCTGTGGGTCGCCCGCTTGCCGGGAGACACCTTCACGAGAAGCCCCATGTCCCTGTTCGAACGCCTGTTCCAGCTGCAGCAGCACGGCACCACCGTGCGCACCGAGCTGCTGGCCGGTGTCACCACCTTCCTGACGATGTCCTACATCGTCTTCGTCAACCCCGAAATCCTCGGCACCACCGGCATGGATGCGGGCGCGGTATTTGTCGCCACCTGCCTGGCGGCCGCGCTGGGCTCCACGGTGATGGCGCTGGCAGCCAATTTCCCGGTCGGCATGGCTCCGGGCATGGGCCTGAACGCGTTCTTTGCCTTCACCGTGGTCGGCGCCGCCGGCCTGCCCTGGCAGCAGGCGCTGGCGGCAGTGTTCATCTCCGGCCTGGTGTTCCTGGTGCTGTCGCTGACCGGCGTGCGTGCCTGGCTGGTATCCGGCATTCCTTCGTCACTGCGCTCGGCCATCGTCGCCGGCATCGGCCTGTTCCTGGCCATCATCGCCCTGCAGAAGTCCGGGGTGATCATCGGCAACGAGGACACGCTGGTGGCGCTGGGCCCGCTCAACACCGCCCCACCGCTGCTGGCACTGGCCGGCTTCCTGCTGATCGCCGTGCTGGAGGCGCGCCGCATCCGTGGTGCGATCCTGATCGGCATCCTGGCGGTCACTGGGGCCGGCTGGGCGCTGGGCGACGTGCAGTACCAGGGACTGGTGTCCCTGCCGCCAAGCCTGGCGCCGACCTTCCTGCAGCTGGACCTGCCGGGCCTGCTGCACCACGACGGCGGTGCCCCCATCGCGGTACTGCTGCAGGTGGTGCTGGTGTTCGTGCTGGTGGAGGTGTTCGATGCCACCGGCACGCTGTACGGGGTGGTCGGCCGCGCCGGCCTGCTGAAGCTGCCGGGTGCGCAGAAGCGTTTCGGCCGTGCACTGCTGGCCGACAGCACGGCAATCGTCGCCGGCTCCATGCTGGGCACCAGCAGCACCACGGCATTCGCCGAAAGCGCCTCGGGCGTGCAGGTGGGCGGCCGTACCGGCCTCACCGCCCTGGTGGTCGCCGCGCTGTTCCTGGCCGCCCTGCTGTTCTCGCCGCTGGCCTCGATGGTGCCAAGCTACGCCACCGCACCGGCCCTGCTGTTCGTTGCCGGGTTGATGCTGCGCGAGCTGGTGGAAGTGGACTGGAGCGACCTCACCGAATCGGTGCCGGCGGCCCTGTGCGCGCTGGCGATGCCGTTCACCTACTCCATCGCCAATGGACTGGCTTTCGGCTTCATCGCCTACGCCGCGCTGAAGGCCGGCACTGGCCGCTGGCGCGAGGTGCATCCGGCGGTGTGGCTGGTGGCCGTGCTGTTCGTGCTGCGCTTCGCGCTGGAGTAATCAGGGCAGGGGCCCGCTGTCACGGCGGGCTGGTGGTGTACTCATCGCCAGGCCGGTCGCAGCTGGCCATCCACGCCGAAACGCCAGCGGCCCTCGGCCCAGCCCCGGCCGAACAGGGCCAGCATCTGCGAATAGTAGGCCGGTGCCTCGGCACGCTGCTGTTCCGGGCTGGGCAGGCTGGCCAGCAGCGACTTCGCCAGCCCCTGCTCGCGCTGTGCCAGCACACAGGGCAGTACAGCCGCGCGGAAACCATAGTTGCCTTCGCCCTGCCCCTGCCCGCTGCGGGTATCGACCTTTTCCCAGAGTGCCGCACCGCTGCGCAGGCGCTGCAGCGGACCGGACAACGCCGCCAGCTGCCGCCGGAACAACGGATCGCGCGGGGCCGTCATGCCTGCCCACGTGTAGCAGCGGATCGCGTCGTAGCCGCCCACCGCTCCGTTCACCGGATCGACCACGAAGCGTCCCTGCTGCCACGCCGCCCAGTCCGGTGCATAGCCATGCGGGCTGGTCTGCTCCAGCAGCGTGGTCGCGTTGTCCGCCAGTTCCGCCCAGGGCCCACTGCGATCGGCCGCGGCAAAGCGCCG